>CAMTPD010000037.1 GCA_947074265.1 uncultured Porphyromonadaceae bacterium | reverse complement strand
CATGTGCTTTACAAGCATCAGAATGACCCCACTCAATACGTTAGCTCAGCAAGACTTGCACAAATACTAAAAGAAGTAAATCAGCTTATCAATGATTCAAAAGAGAACTCAAGCGAAGAATTCGATTTTGTTTTAGCTACAACAGACAAGAATGGCAATCCCCTCTCTACACCAGGTGTAGAATACATTTCATTTGATGAAATACCTATGGATCCGGACAAATTCATGAATGATAACACAAGCAAATACACCAATCTGCTCTGGGATCCCAACAAATACATCAATGTGATGATGTATAACTTCACCGACAATCAAGTACTAGGCGTATCGCATCTCCCTTTTACAGTAAAAGGAGTAAATAGTCTACCAGGACTCAACGAAACTACCTATACAACACTATCACTCAGCAATCTTAAATTTCCTTACTGCGTATCCATCAATAGCAAGTATATCAATGCCCGCTCTACCAGTGCAAAATACAACGAGGCCGATATTGTTGTCACACTCACACACGAACTAGGGCATTACCTCGGACTACATCACGTCTTTTCAGAATCAGACAACAGCTGCGAAGATACTGACTACTGCAAAGACACTCCGAGCTATAACCGCTTAGACTACGAAGACTATGTACGTAGTTTATCTATCAACAGCGTACTAGAATCTTTTTCCAAACTAGTTGCACGTACCGATTGTAGTGGTGATTCTTTCGACTCGAATAACATTATGGACTATTCATACAGCTACTTCACAAAGTTCACCTCCGATCAGTACAAACGTATTCAGCATGTACTCAACTACAGTCCGCTCATACCAGGCCCTAAACTCACCAAAGGCCTTATCGGCACTACAGTAGAGGGGCCATTAGATCTACCAATACAAACTATCCGATAAAAAAGAAAACAGTCCGACCATCACCCAGCGTGACAGTCGGACTATTCATTTTATTATTCAGCTTATTTTAATCAATCCTTAGCTTATACTTATCAAGCAAATGTAGTGCACCTTCGGCAGAAAGACGAGCACCTTTTATACGATTCTCTTCCGGATCAAGCGAGTACCCAACAGCCGTGCGTAAATCGGAAGCTTCGAGATTAGTACGACTAAACACCGCACCTTTTAGATCACAATCCTCTAGCACAGCCTGCGAAAGATCCGCCTCCGAAAAATCCACCTCGTGCATCACACACTGAGAAAAGCGAGTCTTCTTCAACTTAGTAGTATAAAACGAAGCAAAGCTCAACTGGCAATTCACAAAGCCAAACGACAAGCCAAACTGATTACAACTATCAAACTGCAACCCAAGCATCTTGCAATCGGCAAAGTGCACATCCCGAAACGACGTACCGCTCAGCTTCACCATACTCAAATTACAATCCATAAACTCGCAATCAATAAACACACAATCGCGCAACTCCCCATTCGAGAAATCACAACCCTTGAATACACAATTGTCGTATTCGCCCGAAGCCAAAAACTCCAACGTATAATCCTGCTTCTCAAACAAAGCGTCTTGTTTTATTGTTTTCTTCATGCTTTATCAAATATCTTACATCAAAGCTCCTTATTCCAAGCATCATACAATATCTATTTTGCACCAGCAATGTCAATCTAAAAGTTTCTTTATTTTTCGCACAACCTCTACAGGCACTCTAGTTTCATCATCAATATGAAACCCATGATACGTAAAGTTTAATTCTCTTTTAAATTCAATATATTTCTGACAATCTACGTCTTTAAAATACAACGTTTCTTGATCATATTTGCCTATAGCTTTATGCAATAAAATTGAGGCCTTCTCTTTAGTACATAATAGCAACGACACACTATCCTTCTTGTTATTCAGATGCGCGCCCTTTCCACCTTCTCCATGTTTCGGATTTAAATTAAAAATGCGTTGAGGTTTTCTATTCAACTCAAACCATTCTGCAATTTCTTTAATATCTAAATTTCTCACAGAAATACCCACATCCTCGCCATTATACTTCAGGCTTATGTATTGTTCTGAGCAAGTAAAAGCTTCGTTATTTAATAATAGAACTGCATTTTGCGGATTAGACTCATTTCTTTTAGCTAACTCACACAATGTATCATCTTCTACTTCAACGTATAAATACGATACTACATCATTCTTATCCGACACCGACTCATCTCTCCAATCCTCCCAGTCCTTTAACAGCGATCGTAAATACGTTTTTTTTCCCGGATAACAATCCTCTATTTCATCTAGCGGAATAGCAAACGCAGATACGTTTTTTGAACAATAAAACTTTTTATACTCCTCGTGCGAGAAAAAAAAATTTAGATCTCCTATAGAATTTAGCAAGGCGTCAACCTCATCTTCTGTCTTTAATCTAGCTCGATTTAAATAAGAAGGAAATGATTTTGACATATCAGCATCTTCATAAATTGGAAACAATAAAAAAAGCTGAGTTTCTTCCATTTTTAGAATCCTGTTAATATTCTTAAATCTATATCAATCTGATCAAAGAACCCTTGCGGTGGTCTTCTTATCTTCCCTCTATTCGTAACATCTAATTTATGAGAGATCGCTATATGCTTGTTCTCATCGCGTTCAAAATAATAAGCAGACAACAAATCTTGACTAATAATATTCTGCTTCAAAGCAACCAAGCTACCATTGATTATATGATCGCTATGCGACTCTATAACAACTTGCACACCATTAGCTACAGCTCTCGTTATCAACTCCATCAAAATAGCCTGACCACGAGGATGCACATGAGCCTCCGGATTTTCAATAATGATTAAAGCACCTTTCTCAGCACTTAATATTGCAACAATAATCGGCAACACATAAGTAATACCAAACCCCGTATTAAGAGCCGATATCTCTTTAGTCATAATATTTTGCTCTCTGTTAAACTTATATTTAAGTCTAAAATCCTCTTGCGACGATTCAATGTAAATATTAATATTCGGAGACAACCTCCTTAGCCAACGATCTACTTGTACTTTCAGAGATAAATCGGGACTTATACCATCTACATCAATAGCCAGCTCTTTAATCGGAATATCAATATTTTTATACTGCTCCAAAAAGTGAACTACATACTCACATTGCCCAAGTATTTTAGACATCTGTTTTTTTGTATTGACAATCGAGGTATCACGCCCATAGCTCTTTTGAGGACCAAAACGAAATGCTCCCAAGTATTGAAATTGATTATTAAACAATGAATAGTCAGACAACACCTTTTTATCGGTCACATTTGTCTCTAGCCCAGGCAATAAAGTATCATATATACTATCAGGATATTCAAACTCAAAAGAAAGATGCTCTTGTTCTTCAAACTCAAGATCAATACAAAGACTATGCTCTTTCGACTCCTGACAACTCAACTCACCAGATACCCCTACATCACACAAATCCCCTTTAAGATTGATCCCACTATCTAAATCGTTCATCATAAACGATTGTCGCAACAATAAAAGAGACTGAATGATAGAAGACTTACCCATCCCATTCATACCTGTCAGTATGGTCAAACCTCTAAATTCCAGCTCAGTCTTATCATGCAGCTTCAGGTTACTCAATGTAAGTTTACTAATCATAATGCAATACGTCTTTAATTACTCTTTTTACCTCGTTGAAACGAAAATCCACATTTGATTTTTGACCGGTAGCATTCGATATTGCAGAGTCAAACTTATCGTTGTTAAACAAACCCATCATTTTTTGTTTAAACGAATCTGCCTTTTGTATCAGCATCTCCTTATCTTGAGATGATAGCCATGCGATATTCACACTTACAGCGTCAAATATTGATTTAGAGATTTGTCGTCGTTTATCCTCAGCTCTTTTCCTTCTTCTAAAAGCATCATTGCCAAATATTTGATAACAAGAACACATTGCGCTATCAAAAGCTATTTTGATTCGTTTCAAATCCTCTTGGTTCATTCGATTTAACAAACCCATTTTTTCATTCAAGAAGAAATCGAGATCTCCGTTATATTCCTCAGCAGCAAGAAAGAACGCCACAAATCGATTTGCGAAATCTCGATCTTGCATCCGTCTGGTTGGAACCGAGTAATTTGTAGCCATCTTAAAGGACTCCATCTCGGCAAGCTCCTTGACAAACACAGCAGCAACACCCTGATTTAAAGCATTTCGCATTTCCTGAGGCTCCAAAGGTACACCGGCAGTATTCACCCGCTGAAAGATGATATATTTTACATCAATCGGAGTACTTCTTTTCAATGTATTCACAGTTATCTTCAAAGACTTAATCCTCCTTATTTCAGGCCTCTCCAAATCCGAATAATAACAACCCTCAAATTTATCTTTCAGAAACTGCAAATTTTCCAATTTAAGTTTATTCAGTAATACAAAATCCCGAATTGCGCAAATTCGTTGCAATCCGTCAATAATAGAAAGTTTTTTTGTGGCTATGTCCTCACTAAAATAAAATGACGGCAATGGCAATCCCAACAAAATAGATTCTATTAATCTACTTTTCTGCGTTGCCGACCATACATCACTTGCACGCTGAAAGTCAGGTTGCAAATCAATCTCATCATTTTCGAGCCACTCAATCAAAGATCCTAAATTAACAGTTGCAATATCAACATCTATTTCGTCAGGACTAAACGGCTTCGTTATTTTCTCTTCATTCCCGTTCACATCTTCTTTTTCAACTGAATCTACATCTGTTATTTCAGGAGAATTTTCTATATCGCTTTTGTATTTTTCCATACTGAATATCTTATTTGTTTTCACAAAACGCAATCTACAAATTTATAGAATTTCTACAGTATATATTGACTTCTAAAGATAAAACTACACCCTCAACCCTTACAACTGCCCTCCTACACCCTTAAACTTCTCAATAAAAGAAGTAATTCGTTGAAACACCTTTTCTTTCAAGGTCAAATACTTCGGATTGAGCGGACTCATTTTCGGCAATATACCATTGAGTTCGGTACCGTTTTCACTGGCATACCCACGCTTCAACGACGCAGCGATGTAACGCTTTGCCACCTCCTCGTTCAGGATCTCTTCGGCAATCAGTTCCGTAGCCTCCTTTTTCTGTTTGCGTTGCGAATATACAAAGAATGCATCAATCACGTGTGCTTTATCCGGAATCGCATCCAAGTCGGTCTCGTTGATAAAATCAACCACCAAACCCTCTTTTGCCCTATTACCGATACTGGCACGAATAGCCCTGCGCACCTCCTCTACCAAAGCCTCCTTGTTATTACTCTTTTTATTGTGATCAAAAATCAACTCCAAGATATAATCAAGATTGATCTCTTGTGACTTGAGCAAATCAATTTCAAACACAACATCATCCCAATCAATAGCAGACTCCTCAGGCTCCTTCCCATTTCGCTCACGTCTTTTCAAGTCGGCAATATCATTGTATACAGATTTGAAATCCTGCACAGTACGCTCCGAGAGCATTGGCACCTGTTGCATGGCAGCCATATCCGCGTCGGTCACAAAATACGTCTCTTTAAACTCCGCTACAGCCACCGGATCATTCACATCAACCCCTTGGAGCGCCTTCACACCGGTAAACTCATCGTAATTCTGAAGAATATTCTCAATACGCAGGTACTCGCCAAAAAGCTTCGAAAACGCCTTTTTGTCACTTTCCGTAACAATAGCATCCGTATCCGGAAACCTCTCGTTCAGCTCATTCACCACATCCACATACCCCTTGCGCGCCTCGCCCGTAATCATATCCACAAAGCCCTCGAGATACTCCTTGTAGCTCTTTTCCAGAATCACGTTTTTCGTATTCTTATCACCAAACAACGTAATCGCAGCTACCGTAGCAGCCTCAAGATCCCTGAAAGTCACGATATTTCCAAACGTTTTTGTCGCATCAAAAATTCTATTTGTGCGCGAAAAAGCCTGCATCAAACCATGATAACGCAAGTTCTTATCCACAAACAACGTATTCAGCCCCGGCGCGTCAAAACCGGTCAGGAACATCCCCACCACGATAATCAAATCAATCTCCTTGCTCTTTACCCTTTTAGACAAATCGCGGTAATAGTTCTGAAACTCGTTGCTATCTACCCCATAACTGGTTTTAAACATCGCATTGTAGTCATTGATCGCCTTCGTCAAAAACTCCTTCGCGCTGCTATCCATCGCGGTAGGCTCAAACGTTTCGTCCGCAATATCACCAATGGCATTCTGCTCTTCGTTGGCAGCAAAAGAAAAAATAGTCGCAATCCTTAACGGTTTGTCACTCCCTATTTGCTGGCGGTTCAGCTCCTCATAATAGCATTTAGCGGCATCCACACTACTCACCGCAAACATCGCGTTAAACCCCTTGTTACTCCCCTGACCTCTGTGCGTCTTTATTCGGAAGTTTTGCAATATATAATTCGAAATCTCCGAGATACGGGCAGGATGCAGCAAAGCCTTTTTGTTTTCGGCAGCACTCAGCACCTTCTCGTCCTGCTCTGTTTCAATCCCCTTAAATCGAGGTCGCACATCGTTGTAGTCCACCTTAAACTTCAGCACCTTCTCGTCCCTGATCGCATCCGTAATTACATAAGCATGCAACTCCGTACCAAACACACTACCTGTAGTTTCGGCACCCAACGCATTATCGGGAAAAATCGGTGTCCCGGTAAAGCCAAACTGATAAAACTTTTTAAACTTCTTCTTCAGGTTCTTTTGCGCCTCACCAAACTGCGAGCGGTGCGCCTCGTCAAAGATAAACACCACCTGCTTTTTGTAGATCTCCAGCTCATTTTCACACTTCATCAGGTTATTCAGCTTCTGAATCGTGGTCACGATAATCTTATTATCATCCTTCTCAATGTTTCGTTTCAGTCCGGCAGTACTGGCAGACCCATTCACGCTATCAGGCGAAAACTGCTGATACTCCTTCATCGTCTGAAAGTCAAGATCTTTCCTATCTACCACAAAAAATACCTTATCGATAAAGTCGAGCTCCGTAGCCAATCGCGCAGCCTTGAAACTCGTAAGCGTTTTGCCCGACCCCGTGGTATGCCAAATATATCCGCCACTCTCTACCTTCGAGGCAATCTTCAACTCGTACGAACTTCTGATCTTCCACAAAATACGCTCGGTAGCAGCAATCTGATACGGTCGCATAATCAGCAACCTGTCGCTCGTGTCAAACACCGAATACGTAAACAACACATTCAGCAACGTTCGCTTCTGAAAAAAGGTAGCCGTAAAGTCCTTCAAATCCTTGATAAGCGAATTATCAGCCTTAGCCCAGTTCATCGTAAAATCAAAGCTGTTTTTATTACGCTCCAGCGTATTCGCAAAATAGCGACTGTCGGTACCGTTCGAAATCACAAAAATCTGCAGGTACTTAAACAAAGAGTTTGCACTGTTAAAACTCTCCTTCGAATAGCGATGCACCTGATTAAACGCCTCACGAATAGCAACACCCCGTTTCTTCAACTCCACCTGCACCAGAGGCAACCCATTCACCAATATAGTAACATCGTACCTATTGAGATGCGTACCCTTTTGTTCAAACTGCGATATCACCTGCACCTTGTTACGAGCCAACTCCTTTTTATCCACCAAGTAGATATTCTGGATATGTCCGTCGTCAAACACAAAATCGCAAATGTAGTTATCGTGCAACTTTCGAGTTTTCTCAACCAGGTTATCACTCGGCCTGTCCAAATACTCCTCCACATAACGCGCCCACTCGCCATCCGAAAAGCTCATCTTATTCAGACGCTCTATCTGCACCCTTGCATTGGCAAGCATCGCGTGAGGCGTATTCAGATCAGACAGATACTCATAACCTTGATTGATCAAATCCTTTATAAACTCACCCTCGAGCGAAGCCTCCGTTTGATACACCAGCGGCTGGTCGTTTACCATCGAAAACTTGGTGTAATTGTCAAGAACAATAAAATTGTTCGACTCTGCTATCGTTTTATACTGTTTCATCGCTGTTCTACTTACCTTTAATCGTTTTTTGCAGGTCTTGGAATCTTTACAATAAACAGCTCACCTTCAATGTCATTTATTAACTCTATATCCGGTTGCACTGCAATAGCACGCCTAATCCCGGACCCCAAGCCACTAAAAGGCATCGTATGAGAAGCAAATGCAACCAATTGATTGTTCCTTATAACGGGATTCCCATATTTAATATCTTCTACAGTTAAACTATTTGGCAATTTCCCCGGGATTATTATTTCAATTCTATCGTCGAAAATTAATATACGAATAGGTGAGTTTTTGAAATAATCCCTATGCACCATTGCGTTTTGAACTAGTTCTATTAAAGCAATTTCTGAAATCTCCAGCTTTCCTGTAGAGTTAAACCCTTGTCCGGCTTGTTGGTATT
>CAMTPD010000036.1 GCA_947074265.1 uncultured Porphyromonadaceae bacterium | reverse complement strand
AACACGTTTAATTTTATATCCATGGTTTTCAGGTGCCGGATGAAATGTGACGATAATATCAAGTCCTGTATGTAGACCTTTTCCCTGCAAAGAAAAGCTCTCTTTGAGCGTCTTCTGTTTCTGCATAAGTTAACGGTTTTTATTTAGTTCTTCTTTTAGTTGCTCTATTTCACGCTGCAATTGACCCATCGTACGATACATGTCTGGCAACTTGCTAAAGATTGCACTCGAACGCATATACGACTTTGCAGGCATCGATGGTGAACCTAATACAGTTGTATTGTCTGCAATACTACTAATTACACCAGACTGAGCGCCTAAAGTTACATTATCTCCAATTTTCAAGTGTCCGGCAAGACCTACTTGTCCGCCAAACATACAATGCTTACCAATTTTCACTGATCCGGCCACACCTACTTGTGATGCCATAACTGTATTTTCACCCACTTCTACATTATGAGCGATTTGGATTAAATTGTCAAGCTTTACACCTTTGCGAATAATGGTTGAGTCCATCACAGCTCTATCGATCGTTGTGTTTGCTCCGATCTCTACATCATCTTCAATGATCACATTTCCGATCTGAGGGATTTTCTTATAGCCATCACCTTCTGGTGCGAAACCAAATCCGTCTGCACCGATTACTGCTCCGGCATGTATAATAAGATTGCTACCAAGGTTACATCCATCATAAATGCATGCATGTGGATATACGGTTACATTATCACCGATATTCACATTATCGCCAATATATACTTGTGGATATATTTTTACATTGTGTCCGATCTTTACATTCTCACCAATGTAAGCAAAGTTTCCTACATATGGATTTTCGCCCAACTGTGCAGAAGAAGCGATAAATGCAGTAGAATCAATTCCTGTTTTCTTAGGTTTTGCCTGTTCTACCATACCCATTAGCATAGCTAACGCAGCATAAGCATTAGGCACTTTTATTAAAGTAGTCGTCAAGGGTTGTGAAGGTACGAAGTCATTATTTACTAACACAACAGAAGCTTGCGTATCATAAATAAAACTTTCATACTTAGGATTTGCCAAAAACGTAAGAGTCCCCGGTTTACCTTCTTCTATCTTTGAAAAATTACTAACCTTCACTGAAGCGTCTCCTTCGATCACGCCATTCAGAAAAGCTGCAATTTGCTGAGCAGTAAACTCCATTACTATTTGATGTTTATCTTTAAGTCGGTAAATACAATTTACCCCACGGTATTTCCGTGAGGTTGCAAATTTGGCAATAATTTTCAAAAACTCAGTGATATTTCGAGATTAAATAATTAGAAAAGGAGCAAAAACATCTTGTTTACACCTGATAATCAACAAAATCACCAATATATCAAATATTACAAAAAAACTACAACAGATCCGTTTTAAAACAATAATTGAGGAATAATAAAAAAAATAGCCGCCAGTCTCTTCCTTTATTTGAAAAAAGACTGACGACCAAATATTCTAAACACCTCTAATTAGAGTTGATATATCAATAATAACTGACTTTTCCAGATTGCTATTATTCGCAACTCAATTAAAGTTTCATTTATTAAATAAGACCTTTCTCAGCAAGGTATTGAGCCATTTCTTTTTGAACTTTCTCTGCTTCAACACGAGCAACTTCTGCAAATTTCTCTGTTGTATCAGCATAGATAATCGCACGAGAAGAGTTTACCAACAAACCGCAAGTATCATTCATTCCATATTCTGCAACCTCTTTCAAGCTACCACCTTGTGCACCAACACCCGGAACAAGCAAGAAGTGATTTGAAGCATGCTTACGGATATCTAAAAACATTTTTCCTTGAGTTGCACCAACAACAAACATCAATTGATCGTCAGAAGCCCAAGTTTGAGACGTTTTAAGAACCTTTTCAAACAAACGCTCACCGTCTTTATCTTCCATAAATTGGAAATCCTTAGATCCTTTGTTTGAAGTCAAAGCCAAAAGGATCACCCATTTTTCAGGATAAATAAGGAATGGTTTTACGCTATCTTCACCCATATAAGGAGCTACTGTTACAGCATCAAGATCCATATGATCAAAGAAAGAGCGCGCGTACATTTCTGAAGTGTTACCAATATCACCACGCTTAGCATCAGCGATGATAAACTGATCAGGATAGTTTGTGCGAATATAATCTACAGTCTTTTCGAAAGAGATCATTCCCTTTACACCTAAGCTCTCGTAGAAAGCAAGGTTTGGTTTATAAGCCACACAGTAATCGGTAGTAGCATCAATAATTTCCTTATTGAATGCAAAGATTGGATCCTCTTCATTCAACAAGTGTTGTGGGATCTTTTTAACATCTGTGTCTAGTCCTACGCAAAGGAACGATTGTTTCTTTTTAATATTCTCAAATAACTGCTGCTTATTCATTTTATCGTATAATTAAATAGATTCAAAAAATAAAATACATAATCGGGAGCCAATCAAAGGCTTCTATAGTTCCGACTCTTTTAGTCGTTCGGCATTTTCAGCTACAATAAGCTGATCAATAATACCCTGTATCTCGACGTCCATAATAGCAGACAAGTTATACATCGTTAGATTGATACGGTGATCCGTAACACGTCCTTGCGGATAATTGTAGGTACGAATCTTCGCAGATCTATCACCGGTAGAAACCATTGTTTTACGTTTCGAAGCGATCTCATCCAGATACTTTTGATATTCCATATTATAGATACGCGAACGAAGCTCGATCATCGCTTTAGCTTTGTTCTTAAGCTGCGACTTCTGATCTTGGCATTGTACGGTCACCCCTGTAGGAATGTGCACCAAACGAATAGCTGAATATGTCGTATTTACCGACTGACCACCCGCACCGGACGAACAGAATGTATCTACACGGATATCACTTTCTTTCACTTCTACATCAAATTCATCCGCCTCTGGTAATACCGCTACAGTTGCAGCAGATGTATGTACACGACCTTGTGTTTCAGTTTGTGGCACGCGTTGCACACGATGCACACCCGACTCATACTTCAAAGTTCCATATACATTTTCGCCAGACACTTCAAAAACAACTTCTTTGAAACCGCCGGAAGTTCCTTCATTCACATTTGAAACAGATACCTTCCATCCTTTTGTTTCGCAGTACTTAACGTACATACGATACAAATCGCCGGCAAATATAGCTGCCTCATCACCTCCGGTACCTCCACGAATCTCTACGATAGCATTTTTGCTATCTTGTGGATCGGCAGGTACAAGAAGCAACTTGATTTCCTCCTCCAACTCGGGCACTCGAGCCTGACAAGTATCTAACTCCTCTTTTGCAAGTTCACGAAGATCAGCATCATTTTCTGTATCCAGAATCATTCTAGCCTCTTCAATTCCTTGTAAAATGCGCTTATACTCGTCGCGCGCGCCAATAATCAATTCCAAATCATGATACTCTTTGTTTAGCTTCACAAAGCGTTTCATATCAGAGATCACAGATGGGTCTGTAATCAGCGTTTGCACCTCTTCAAAGCGACTCGAAAGCCCGTCGAGTTTATCAAGTAATTTATTTTCTGCCATTTATCGTAATATTCTCCTCATGTCCGCTTAAAAGCGGAATTCTTTATATCAATATTCAAAGCGACCAAATTCGCTTTCAATAACAAGTTCTTTTTTATCAGAAGCCTCTACAAAGCCCACAATCTGAGCATCGATTCCGAATGATTTCGAAATAGCAATAACTTCCTCTGCATGTTCTGCCGGAAGATATACCTCAAGACGATGTCCCATATTAAACACTTTGTACATTTCTTTCCAGTCGGTACCAGATTGTTCTTGAATAATCTTAAACAATGGAGGTACTGGGAACAAGTTGTTTTTTGTAATCTTCACGTTTTCTACAAAGTGCAACACTTTTGTTTGTGCACCACCCGAGCAGTGAACCATACCGTGAATTACAGGACGAAGTTTATCTAGAAGTTGTTTCACAACCGGAGCATATGTTCTCGTAGGAGAAAGCACCAATTTACCGGCATCAATACCAAGACCTTCAACAGCGTCAGTTAGTTTTAAACCACCCGAATACACTAGATCTGAAGGAACTGAAGCATCGTAACTTTCAGGATATTTTTCGGCCAAATATTTTGCAAACACATCGTGACGAGCAGAAGTAAGACCATTACTACCCATACCACCATTGTACTCTTTTTCATAGGTTGCTTGACCATATGATGAAAGACCTACAATCACATCACCGCCTTGAATCTTATGATTCGAGATCACATCAGCGCGCTTCATACGGCAAGTTACCGTACTATCTACGATGATAGTTCTCACAAGGTCGCCAACATCGGCAGTTTCACCACCTGTAGCATAAGCATTCACACCCATGCTTCTTAGCTCTTCGAGCAATTCGTCTGTTCCATTGATGATAGCAGAAATCACATCACCCGGAATCAACAACTTGTTACGTCCGATTGTAGAAGAAACAAGAATGTTATCCACCGCACCTACACACAACAGGTCGTCGATGTTCATGATTAACGCATCTTGCGCGATACCTTTCCATACAGAAAGATCTCCGGTTTCTTTCCAGTACATGTAAGCCAATGAAGACTTTGTACCCGCACCATCGGCATGCATGATGTTGCAATACTCGGGATCACCCCCTAGGATATCAGGAATGATTTTACAAAACGCTTGTGGAAAAATTCCTTTGTCAATGTTCTTAATGGCGTTATGAACATCCTCTTTCGACGCAGATACTCCGCGCAGGTTATAACGTTGATCGCTCATTATTTATAGATTTGTTTGAGATGCAAAATTACACAATTTCCCTTGTTAACGCAAACGCAAAACGTCGCCTTCTTCAGGAATATATTCAAGATCCTTTTTATTCATTTTATAAAGAGACTTCATCTCTATACCAAAACGCTGAGATATACTATGCATAGACTCGCCCACTTCGACAACGTGTTCGAAATTTGGCTTATCTGCTTTCTTCTTTTTCTTTTGCAGATATACGATATCACCTTTACTCAGTGGAAAGTCTGAACCAGGCACTTCATTATACTTACATAGTTCTTTTGCTTTAAAGCCCAACTCTCGAGCAATGTCCTCATACGTTTCACCTCGTTGCGCTGCAACGTATAGCAAGCCCTTCCATTTATACACTTGACGCATCGGAACATTCACTCCCCCATTATCCATTTTCTTTGGAGGCTCAAGACCTTTGCCCGAGTCAAGTTTATATAAGTCGTAGTCTTCGATTAGTTTTATCAACTTATTAGCATAAGCTTTATCTGTTGCATAACCACACTTTTGCAATCCTCTAGCCCATCCTTTGTAATCACGAACATGCAAATCAAATAGTACCGCATAACGCGAACGTAGTGCTATAAACTTCGAATGGTCTTCATACGACTCTTCCACATGCCTGTATTTTCTAAAGCATTCGTCTCGGTAATCATCATCATGATATACGCGCCCGCCTTTCCAGTCGGTATGACATTTAATCCCAAAGTGATTGTTACTTTTACGAGCCAGTGTACTATTACCCGCACCAGATTCGAGAAGTCCCTGCGCCATTGTGATACTAGCCGGAATCTTATACTTCTTCATGTGCTTTACAGCCAGATGCTTGTATTGCTCAATATAGATTACATAGGAAGAGTTTCGGCGTTGGGCTTGCATCCCGCATGCCAACACCAGAAAGGATATTGCAATTATTAAAGGTCGAATAGTCTTCATTCTTACAAGGCTATACAATTATACTTACGCAAAGATATAAAAAGAAAAGAGACACATCGCACATAGCCATGTATCTCTTTCTTTTTATTATTTTATTTAATACTTATGCATGCAAATAATCATTTCCCGTATAGTCTTGTTGCAAAAAGAAACGAGCTATAAAATCTATATTTGTTTGCACCAATGCTTTAGCCGCCTCTTTTCCATGGATTGGATTTAGCATCGCATC
This sequence comes from uncultured Porphyromonadaceae bacterium, assembly GCA_947074265.1. GTDB lineage: Bacteria > Bacteroidota > Bacteroidia > Bacteroidales > CAMTPD01 > UBA12018. Next base: position 2,554 of record CAMTPD010000036.1, on the reverse strand, counting down.
GGGAAGCATCTTGTTTTCAATGATGTAATGCAAAAGTTCTTTCCCACAATATCCTTTACTCGCAATCACAGACATCGCGTTATTCTCGGCAAAAGCCTCATCATAAAACGGATTATCCGAGCTTTTTAGCATCCGAGCCAACTGTGGCACAAAGGTAATTCCGATTTCAGGAGTTGCATATACTACAAAGCAAGCATCTTCATTTACATCTTTCGGCAGCTTTTGTTGTGGTAAATCAACAAACACTTTACCTAGAAACTCCTGCAAATCCGAAGCCTCGCCAATATATGCTATTGCAGAACCATCATTTGCTTTCAGCATACGTTCGTATGTTTCTTTAGACTCGACCTTAGCTTGCGCCTCTTGAGCCATCGGTGATTTATCTGCTTCTTCTTTCGGAATGTACGCCACAGCACCATTGATATTCCAAACACCATTAAATCGAACAAGCTGTGTCAAAACCAGATGTTCTTCTGTTGCCTTTTCATTCAAATCAAACGAATCGATAGCAACATTAAACACTTCGTCAGAATTCCATAGTTTAAACTGATAAGCGTGTTCATCTTTACCGGTATATTCAAACAAAGCAGGCTTGTGATATACAACCTCTTTTAGCATTGTCGATTCGGTTGGCATATCTGCAATCAGTTCTGCCCAGTATTCATGAGCAAACATCGACAGTGGTCCCAACACGTTTTCAAAGTGAATATTTTCAAGTACGCTGTACGCAAATTGCTCCGATGCATTTGATCGACGCAACGAATCGAGCGTTGCATACACCATACCCATACCAGCACCTAAAAACAAATAAGATGTACTGAAAAATATCTTATATACATTTCTGAATTCAAAGAAATCTTCATAAATATCTGCTTCACGATAGAATTCGCCAAGCTTTTCATTGACCGGAACTGTTTCAAAAGCCTCGAACAACACTTCATAAACAACCTCAGACACGCCTTCTACCGCAAAACCTCTCGGATGAACAATGGCATGAGCAGCCGCATTGTGTTGAAGAACCATCCAAACCAAAACCTGCACATCTTCCGGATTTATTTCATCCTCTATATATTCAGTTGTATCTACATCAACAAAAGGAAGTAAACGTCCATACATGGTCTGATGCATACGTCTGAAAGCTGCCCAAAGTCCATAACCGGAAACAACATCTTCAAGATAAGCCGTCATCATAAGCGACAAGGCTTTCATTGTTTCGTATGGCATTTGATCTTCAGGAATCGTTTTTGTTAGCTTTTTACAAATTTGCTGAGCCACACGCAAGTATTCAAACTCTTCTGCTTCGGGCTTATCAAATGGATGAAATGCCATCCATTCATTCATGGTGATTAGTGTATTTTTAAACGATTTTGCCATAATACTTTTATTCAAAACATATTTTGCGCAATTTAATCAAAGAATTTTATTATTTCGCACCATCACATACGCATTGCTGTTAAAACAAACAAAGAATTTAAGCAACGAACAGAAAATCAACGCACAAAACTGTTTTTGAGATATGAAAGAATTAAAAATAATAACGACACTCAAAACCTATACATATCAAGAGTTAAACTCTGCTGATATGCAAGTGATCGAAGCTGCACGCCAAGCGATGTTAAATGCATACGCACCGTACTCTCGCTTCAACGTTGGATGCGCAGTTTTGCTTGCCAATAACACAATTATTCAAGCATCAAATCAAGAAAACATAGCCTTTCCTTCCGGATCCTGTGCCGAAGCCAATACAGTCAATTATGCCAAAGCTCAACATCCGGATGTAGCAATCTCCACCCTTGCAATAATTGCAGGAACGGACAATAATATCGTCGATTTTATATCTCCTTGTGGCAATTGTCGACAGATATTGGCAGAAGTAGAACACCGTCAAAAACATCCTTTTCGAATACTACTTGCCGGAAAGCATGAAATATGCATCCTCAACAGTGCATCAGACTTGTTACCATTCGGTTTCAACGCCAATATTGGGAGCACACAACCATAAAACCGGAATATCAAAACTGTTTTGTAACTTTGCACTTCAAAAGAAAACAGAAACATGAACAATCAAGATACAATTTGTGCCATTTCCACGGCACCGGGAGCAGGCGGCGTAGCCGTAATCCGTGTTTCGGGCCCCGAAGCTTTTGCTATGACCAACAACATATACCGTCCATTCAAAGATGGTAAAAGTGTACTTACGCAAAAAGCTTACACCCTAAGTTATGGTACTATCTTCAACGGAGATATCTCTATTGATGATGTCGTTGTAGCTGTTTTTCGTACACCTCATTCTTTTACAGGCGAAGATACGGTAGAAATCAGTTGTCACGGCTCAGTATACATTCAACAACAAATTCTGCAAATGCTTATCAAACAAGGTTGCAGACTAGCCACTGCCGGAGAGTTTACACAACGTGCTTTCCTTAATGGCAAAATGGACCTTTCGCAAGCTGAAGCTGTAGCCGACTTGATTGCTTCCACATCTGCCGCGTCACACAAATTGGCACTAGATCGGAAGAGCGTCGTGTAGGGAAAGAGTGTACGTCCTGGTGTA
>CAMTPD010000035.1 GCA_947074265.1 uncultured Porphyromonadaceae bacterium | reverse complement strand
GTGCAAGTTTGTCCATCTTATCATTGATCATTACTTGTAGCATACTAGGATATACAATGGCAAGAGATACGCCGTGTGTAATTCCTTTAAATGCAGTTAGTTCATGGCCAATCATGTGTGTAGCCCAGTCTTGCGGAGTACCCATTGCAATGAATCCGTTCAAAGCCATGGTTGCAGTAAGCATAAAGTTAGACATCACATCGTAGTTGGTTTGATCTTCCATAATACGAGGAGCAAGCGTAACGAGTGTTTGCAACAAACCTTCGGCCCAACGGTCCATTACCATCGAGTTGCTAGGGAATGTCATGTATTGCTCCATGATGTGTACAAATGTATCAACGATACCGCAACCCAATTGAAACTTAGGAAGAGAATACGTTACCTGCGGATCAAGGATCGAGAATTTAGGGAAACTTGTAGGCGAGCCAAATACAAGTTTTTCTTGTTTATCGAGGTTTGAAATTACAGCGCCGCTGTTCATTTCCGAGCCTGTTGCCGGCAAGGTAAGTACAGCACCAAGATCTACCGTATGTTTTGCAAGTGCATTGTTTTTCACAAGATCCCAAGCATCGCCATCGTAAGCAATACCGGCAGCAATCAGTTTAGATCCGTCGATTACGGAACCTCCGCCTACGGCAAGAACGAAGTCTGCTCTCAAGCGTTTGCCCAGGTCGATAGCTTCGCGCAATGTTTCTACAGCAGGATTTGGTTCGATACCCCAGAACTCTGTAACGTCATGATTGGCCAAAGCCTCTTTTACTTGTTCGTATACACCATTCTTTTTTACACTACCACCGCCAAAAGTGACAAGAATTTTCTTTGTTGTTGGGATTTCTGTGCTCAATTGAGCAATCATTCCTTTTCCGAATATAAGTTTAGTCGGGTTTTGAAATACGAAGTTGTTCATATCTAAAGTGTTTATACAAATAAAATGTTTTTTATGGATGATTTGTTCTGTGAATTTACACTATTTATCAACGATTATGAATAGATTGAAATGTATTTTCATCAAAATGTAATCACCTGATGTCCCTATAGCCGGCATGGAGTGTGTTTTTTCGGTTAATTATTTTACTTTTGTGTACATGTTTAATTAATGTACTTGTCTTATCGTAAGACTTTGCTTATGAAGAAATTTTTTAGTTTACTTGCAGGTGTTGCGCTATTGATGTCTTGTGATGGTGGCGACGATGGTTCTACAACCTATTGGCAATATCCTGCAATAATAGGAGAGTCTGCCGATGGCTCGGGAAAAGTAGCTTATGTGGTTAATCATAAAATAATAAAGTCGGACTTCTTTAATCAGTTTGAAATAGGAACAACCGGTATTGTAGATTTCAAAACGTTGACTGAAGAGTTTGTTCAGCAAACAGAAACAGAAGCAACGGTAAATAAATGGACAGACGTGCCTTCATGTGTATTGCAGAATGAAGACCCGGGTACTGCAATCGGTGATACGGTTATAAAGTCGGCTGCAAGAGTGCTGCTTCAATATAAAACCGATAGTATTTTGTTCTTTAATACAGAGTTGCTTTTAAATGCGAATCAAACAATTAAGACCGAAGTATTTTGGCTTCCTGAGAAAATAGAAGAGCCGACACCTGAAGATCCTACTCCAGATCCGAATCCTGATAGAGGAGAAAGTGAGGGCGAGGGTAGTGTGGCTGCTTATTTTGCAACCAAGCAAATGGCAGTGACAGATACTGTTTTCAATCTTTTTGTGAAGGTTACGCGAGATTTACCTGCCGGATCTAAGGCCGATAACGATGACAATACCGATACATCTACCGGAGAAATCAAAACAGAACGGTTATGGAATTCGGTCAATATATCGTCTTTGTTTAAAGCTATTGAGAAGGACTCTCTGTCTCGCATGGGAATAAAAGTTTTTTATACCGTACATGATAAAGATGGTAATCCGATTATGGTGCCTGAAAGTAAGGTGAATACATTTTGGTTTTATCTGAAATAACCGAAATACAGAATAACAAAGCGCGGTGCATTCTTCGTCAGAAGATACGCACCGCGCTTTCTTTATATAAAGATTGTCGTATTAATTCCAAATTACTTCATGCACCTTGATCGGCTCTGAGCAAGTTATTTCCAACTTTACGGCTTGTGCACTTTGTAGGCAAGGATCGGTAAGGCGAATAAATTGATCTTTTCCTTCGTATACAAGACGTTCTTCACCGTCGGGCATTACAGCTTTTACGGTTGCTCCGGCCTTATTTTCTGAAACTAACAATGCTACGCTTTTTGCATTTGTGTCTGTTTTCTCAAAAGTAAGCGGTTTATATGGTGCTAGCATTGCAAAGCTTTTCAAGTTGTTGTCGCTGCAATAATAGGTAGGAGCAATGTTGTCATCAGCTTTCACGCCAATGGTAAAGTCGAGCATATAAATTTGCTGATCGGTAGAAGAGGTGTTTGTAAATCGTAAATACTTGGTTCCAGCAGGAACAGTTTCGATCACGCCTCTTCCGTTCTTATCCTCTGCTTGTAGTTTGCTCCAAGTTTTGCCATCGGCAGATGCTTGAAACTCTCCCCAAGTAAGCAGCTCTTTGTTTGGTAGATTGAATGTCAGTTTATCGGCAATACGATCTTCTCCCCAAGCCATACCCAAATAATTTCCCGGTTGAATATTGATTACTTCGAGCAAAGGAACAATCGCAATCTTAGCATCGCTAAGTTTGGTTGGCTGATGTTTGAGTTGGCCAATATTTGTAAATACGGAAGGGGTAGAGCTGATTGCTACTTCCATCGCATTGGCTTTATCTCCCTTAAGTGTATTGATAAACTCCTTTTCGATTCGCCCCGATACTCGATTCACAAAAGGTGTAAGTACGAGTGAACCTGTTTTTACGCCCGGTTGATATGGGTTTTGATTCAACGTTTGATCTAGCTTGTTCATTTGAGCAAGCAAGGAATTGATGTCTACAAAGTTGGCCCATACTTCGGGTAGTTTGTGTCCTTGCCAGTTTCCGGCTAATACGATTGTATTCTTTCCGGCATTACCAAGAAGCTCGAATTGTTGCAACCATGGATCTATTTGTTCAAGCAATCGCTTATTTGTGCCTTTCGTTTTGATGATTTCCGGAGCTTTCGATATCTCGTCGAATGTGTAGTAGATTTGCTTGCCATCTGCATCAGACAAGTGTCCCTTTTCGTAGCTATCGAGGAAACGGTTTACGACCGGTTTTATTTTTGTTGACTCATCTCTGCGGTATCGGTGGCCGTTGTGTCCGGGATCGCTATTGTGTGCATTGAAGCATTTAAAGGCTTCGGCAGCTTCGGGCATAATGTATTCGCAAGCATCATTCCACGATTTATCGGGATTGTAGTTATCTACATTCCATGCATAGTTTGCCGCGCCAAAGATTGCTACTTTAGATGCTTCTGCTTTGTCCATCGGGTTCGAAACAAATCCGGACATGGCATGTTTGGCATTAGTATCTAGTCCGTATGAGGGTCCCATTAATAAATGATCGCGTACGTAATCACTAACAGGGAAGTTCCACCATACATAAGCCGGACGTTTGATTCGGTTGTTTACCCATTCGAGACCTTCGAGGGTAATGTCATCAACTACACGATTACCTGTCCACATGATGTGAATAGACGGATCGAGTTGTTCGCCCAAAATATCGAGGTAAGTGCCCGGCTTCGGATTTGACCAACTCTTATTGTATTCGGTAGGACACATGATAAGCGGGGTTACATCTTTCTTTTTCGAGATGAACTCATTGTGGATATAATTGAGTACACCTGCTTGTTTCTCGGGTTTTGTTCCTTCGCCCGATATGTCGTCAAAGAATACGGCAAATGATCGTACGCCAAGATCATACATCATATCAAACTTCTTTACGATAGCCATGCTGTCGCTTTTGTCCCACTTGATGTCTTTGCCTGGGTGGATAGCCCATACGAAATCAACTTTGTTTTTAGCTGCTTCTTGTGCTAATTCTTTGATTTGAGCTGCTTGATCTGCCGGATAAGCATCGCGCCAGTGCGGCGAACTGTGATACGGATCATCTTTTGGCCCGTAAATGTATGTGTTTAGTTTCAATGCTCCGTAGAAACGAAGTTGTTCCAATCGGTCTTGATGACTCCATGGTTCTCCGTAGAAGCCTTCTACGGTACCACGAAATGCTACGTCGGGGTAGTCGGTTATTGAGCAAACAGGAAGAAGTATGTTGCCTCTATTGTCTTTCTCTTGTATTTGTTTCAATGTTTGCAAAGCGTAGAAAAGGCCACGACTATCTGCTGCTTCAATGGTAATATCTTTAGCTCCGATTGTGAGAATGTATGCACCCGAACGTGTCATCTCCCCGCTATTGTTTTCTAGTTGTTTGATGTGGATTGGGGTGCCTTTTCCTTTTGCATCAACTGGTAATACGGTTTTGAGAAGAGCGTTGGAAGTTGCATCTTTTATTTTGTCGGTCTTAATGTAATATGCTTTGTCTGCTACAATGCGCTGATTGTTGTCTTCAATTTGTTGAGGTAAAGGGTATAGTTTGTTTTGATTGACCTGCGCAGTGGCACTTAGTGTGCAACAAATAGACGAGGCCAATATAAAATACTTATGTTTCTTCATGGGTTTTATAATTAGTAATTGTTGATCTCTGGACAAATATAATTAAATTTTTAAAATAGCATGCGTTGTGATTTTATCTAATTGTGAATATATCAATGTGATGACTCTTTTGTGTTTTGCAACAATGTTATATTTGTTCATGTTTATATAAAGAAATGTTTAATAATGAAGAGTCTGTATGAAACTATTTAAATCATTGAAAGGATTGCCGCTCTATATTCAAATTTTTATAGGGATGCTACTCGGTATCGTTGTGGGTTTTGTAGGTGTGAAACTAAATGGAGGCCCATTTATTTCAGAATGGGTTACACCGTTTGGTCGTTTGTTTATTCGATTGCTTCAATTAATTGCTATTCCACTGATCTTTGTTTCGTTGATTAAAGGAGTTACGGCTATTGGCGACATTAAGAAGTTTGCCGGAGTAGGAGTAAAGGTGGTTGGTATCTATATGGCAACTACTCTTGTTGCTGTTTTAGTTGGTTTGGCTTTGGCTTTAGTAATTCGTCCGGGGAAAGTTATTGATGCATCAAAACTGGATTCGATACGTGCCGAATATGGAGTGAAAGCTGAAGTTACACAAGTGCAGGAGGCTGCAAAAGAGCGAAAGATGCTTTCTTTCTTGGAAGAAATTGTTCCATCTAATATTGTTGCTGCTATGTCTGATAATCAGCGAACGCTTCAAGTTATCTTTTTCGCAATGTTGATGGGGGCAGCGGCTATTAGCTTGGGACAAGATAAGGTTGGAACGGTTTTGAAACTGATCGATGACTTGTATTCGGTAATCTTGAAAATGGTTGATTATATTATAGTATTAGCTCCTTATGGTGTGGCTGCATTGATGGCCGGACTGGTCGTTGACTTTTCGGGCGACGTTTCGGTGTTTGCAGCTCTCGGTTTGTATGCTCTTACCGTAATTATGGGTTTGTTTATCTTGATGCTAGTATTCTATCCGGGTTTGATTGCGCTCTTTGGAAAGTTCAAATATGGGGAGTTTATCAAGGCGATGTATCCGGTGCAATTGATTGCTTTTACTACGAGTTCGAGTGCGGCAGCATTACCTTTCAACCTCGAAAACGTGCAAAAAGTACTTGGTGTATCGAAACAAACAGCAACTTTTGTGCTTCCGATTGGTGCTACAATTAATATGGATGGTACAAGTTGCTACCAAACTATTGCCGTATTGTTTATTGCGCAAGTACTAGGTATCGACCTGTCGTTTATGCAAATCATTACTATCATTTTCATGACGGTGCTATCGTCGATAGGTACACCTGCGATTCCGGGCGGAAGTTATGTAATTTTGACAATGGTGCTGGCAGCAGTTGGTATTCCAACAGAAGCTTTGGCTTTGATATTGGGAGTAGACCGTCCGCTTGATATGCTTCGCACCTCTGTAAATGTAACCGGCGACGCAACTGTTTGTATGATTGTAGACAAGAAATAACCTGCTTAGAAGGAACTAAAAATAACTACAATATAGCCCGTAATAAGAAAGATCGCACAAAAACTGTGCGATCTTTCTTATTACGGGCTATATTAAGTTGCTCCGCTTATTTATTTTACTGATGAGGGTAGATTATCTTTTTTCGCCAAATTCGGCTTGTTGCTTTTCTACTTCTTTCAGTTTGTAGGTATTTACTTCTTTTTTTAATCGATCTATTTCTTTCTGAAGCTCATCTTTATTTGTAGATGTGCTTGCTGTTGCAGTTGTAGTTTTACCAATCTGGCTTAACTCTGAGATGTTGACAATCTCAACTTTATCGGAAGGAATAGATTCGAAGATGAGTTCTCCTGCTGTAGGCATTTGTTGTCCTTCAAATAAAACCTCAGCTGTAACTTTGATTTTACCGGCTTTATCTGTTGATTGAATAAGAACCGGAGCTGTACCCCAGACTACAGGACGTGGATTGTTCATGTGTTCAGAGTCTCCAACTAAACGACCTTCTCCTTCTACATTAAACTTGATAAAGTAGTTGTTGAGGCGTTTGATGTTGCCTTTGCCATCTGATACACCGGCAACAACAGTTACCATGTCTGAACCGTCAGCTTTAAGATCTACTCCTTCATTGTCAAGCCATAGGACGATTTTTGATGGGCGACGAGCAGGTTCTTTGCGATACGTTGCTACAACTTTTTCGTCAATAATTCCTTCAGCCAACATAAATACATTGTCTCCTTTGCCGTATCGGGATTGGTTTTTATCATCCATAAAATCAAATACATCATTGAATGTAATGATTGGTGAGGGCATTCCTTTACGAGCCTTGTCTTTTTTATATGTATATGTTTTACCGGTTGCTCCTACAGTAAGGCGAACTTCATCACAATTAGAGTATACAACAACGTCTTTGCCTGAGAATGGTGTCATTTCGTGGGCGATGTAAACCATTGGTCCGTTTTCGGCCATGATATTTAGCGAATCAACCGGGCGCTGAGCCATAAACATGTAATATGAATACTTTGGCTGACGGAATACATCCATTACTCCTCCGTAGAAAGGGTCGGGGTGATAGCCACGTTGGTGATCGAAAGAGTGCCAAAGAGTGCCACCAAAGTGTTGACGATTTGTATGGAATAATGCTTCGTATGATGTGTATGGATACGAAGGATCTGCGTAATGTTGTGTTTGTACCAACATAGCTTGTTCTCCCCAAGCTGTACTTACTCGGCTTGGCGAGTTGTGCGAATTCCAGTCGTCGACATTGTCTCCCCATTCACGGGTGAAGTATGTTTTGGTAGCGTCTTGCTCTTTTAGTGCCCATTCTTTATCAGAGTTCATCGGATGAGTAAACTGAATATCATAATATTGACTACCACGAGCTTCATGATCGGATGCCGAATGGCTGTTTTTGTATGGGAATTCTGCTGTAACAATATCTTTTACATTTTTAGCGAAGTCTTCAGGATACCACGTTTCGTTTAGAATTGGTTCCCATAAGAATACAGATGGGTGATTGCGATCGCGACGTACCATATCTCGTACATTGCCATATACACGTTTTGCAAAGATTGGGTCTTCGTTCCAGAATTGCCATCCCGGAGTGTTTACGATAACAAATAGTCCGAGTTCGTCACAAGCGTCCATAAAAGCAGGGTCTTGTGGATAGTGGGCATTACGAACAATGCGCATACCTGCGTCGCGAAGCTTTTTGGCATCTCGCCAGTGCAATGAGTTTGGTAGAGCGTTTCCAATTACTGCAAAATCTTGGTGTCTGTTAGCTCCAATTAATGGAACCGGATATGGTTTTCCGTTTAACCATAAGCCATCTTGACCCTTGAACTCAATGCTGCGAATACCAACTCTGCGTTTGTATCCGTCTACAGTATTTCCATTTTTATCTTTTACGTTTACTTGCAGCCAATAAAGTGAAGGTGAATCAGGCTCCCACAATTCAGGATTGGTGATGTGGAGCTTATTCTTGGTTGTAGAAGTTTTACCTTTTGAAGTAGAAACTTTGTTGGTCGTTTTAGCTACTTGGTTACCATTCGGATCAAGGAGTGTGTATTCAATGTTTCCGGAGAATGATTTATCTGACTGGTTGCGAAGTTGAAGCTGTAAAAGAATGTCAGCTTCTTTTTCCGAAACATTGTCAAACGCAACAAGTAATCCTCCGCCGGCAATTTGATCTTCTTGATTGGCATCGGTAATAAATACATCGTTTGTAGAGATTAACCAGCAATCGCGGTATATCCCGCCAAAGTAAGAAAAGTCAAGTACATTTTGTGGCTTCCCCGGAGGATACATTGGATCGTCGCTGTTATCAGCCCAAACAGCAATAACATTATCTTGACCTGGGATAAGATAGTCGGTGATGTCAGCAATGATAGGAAGAAAACCTCCAAAGTGCTCTTTTACAAGTTTGCCATTTACATATACTTTGCTTTTCCCCATGATCGCTTCAAAGTATAAAACTTGTCGCTTGTCTGTTTTTTCAGGGGTAAAATGTTTACGATACCATGCTTCTCCTTGATAGTTTACACATCCGCTAGCTTCTGTTGAATT
>CAMTPD010000034.1 GCA_947074265.1 uncultured Porphyromonadaceae bacterium | reverse complement strand
AAGACTCCTTACAAACAACACTTCGGAGCCTTTATTGCCAAAGGTGGAAAGAACGCCGGACATGGAGGTTATTACATACACATCGAACCAGACAATTGCTTTATTGGTGGCGGTGTTTGGCGTCCTGATCCTAAACTCTTAAAGAAACTCCGTCAAAATGTATATGTGCACATCGACGAGTTTTTGCAAATTATCGAAAATAAAGACTTCAAGAAACAATATCATTCATTCGATACTGATGAAGCGTTGAAGACGGTTCCTCGTGAATTTCCAAAAGACTTTTCGCATCCCGAACTATTAAAACTAAAACATTATATAGTAAGTAAGGAGGTAAATGAAGCTTTCTTCGATAAAAAGAATTGGTTAGATCTGGTTGTACACGACTTCGAGATACTAAAGCCCATGAATGATTTTCTCAATTACGTCGTTGATGAATACAAAGAGGATCTATAAGAATTCGCTAAAAGCTACTTAACAAAAGCAGGGGTGATTCTGAAATATATCATTATATTTGTTTGGTAATCAAATAAACAAAAACTAGCTCAAAGCTTATTATTATCAATGAAAGGCATTATCATTACAACGTTCTTATCTTGTGCTATTTATGCCGGTGCTGCAAGCACGGCTTCGAGCATAACAACGCCCATTGAGAATATTCAATCAGAATCACATCCTGCTTCAAAATACTTTCTCGACAACTGTTTTTCGATGCTAAAGAATAAGATGAAAGAACGAAAGCTTTCGTCTATTGAGAATCCGTTTATCCGTAATGCAGCTTTGCAGATGCTAAATGGAACGTATGCATTTACATATCGTGTACAAGAGTACAAGGCATATCCAAATCCGGCAGAAGAACAAAAATATTTCAAAACCGGAGCATACAGTTACTTCGATAACCCTACCGGTATTTGCTTTGAGCAAGGTGAAGATGTCGTTATTGCCGTAAGCGATACGCAGAATACTCCGATCTCATTGCGCATTCATAACTTCGGGAAAGAAGAAGGTGACAGTGTTTACGAGCTGAAACCCGGGTTGAATACATTCAAAGCGGCAAACAAAGGTCTCGCCTATATTCAATACTTTACCCCGATGTATGCACAAGCACCCGCAGTGAAGGTTAATATCATGACGGGAAGTGTAAACGGATTCTTCGACACATCTAAATCGAATGCCGATTGGCAATCTTTGCTTGCAGGAGCACAATCAGACGTAATAGATATGGTTGGTGATCGCGTACACTTGGTATATTCTGTAGCAAGTCTGAAGCAATATTGTCCCGATAAAGGAAGCGAGCTACTTGCTATATACGATTCGATCATTGCCATTCAGCAAGACTTGATGGGCTATAACCTACAAGGCAGAAAGCCGGCAAACCGTATGCTTGGTCGTGTTGTATGGGATGGTTATATGTATGCCGACGAGCTTGGTGCTGCTTTCCATGAAGACACAATGGGCGAACTTGCAGATGTTTCGAAGGTAAAGTCTAATGTATGGGGCATCGCGCATGAGTTTGGTCATGTGAATCAAGTGCATCCAAATCTTTGTTGGACAGGAACTACGGAAGTTACTAATAATATCTTTTCTGCATGGACTCAGTATCTGTTTACCCCCAATGCATTGCGCCTTGAGCACGAAAAGATGAAAGGTTATTCGCTTGATCAATCTGGCGAACGCTTCAATACCTATTTAGAAAGTGCACTTATACGCAATGAAGAATGGCTTACACAGGCAGGCCCCGATCGTTGGGATCGCTTCAACGGTAAAAATTGGGGTGGTGATCATTTTGTAAAGCTTTGTCCGCTTTGGCAACTACAACTCTTCTTTGGCGTAGCTGGCAAAGGGAATACATGGGCAACGCCCGACCTCTATCCCAACCTATTTGCCCTATCGCGCGAAGACAACAATACACAAAGCAGTGGGCGCAGTCAGTTACTTTTCGTAAAGCGCATTTGTGATATCTCCCGCCGCGATATGACAGACTTCTTTGTTCGTACAGGTTTTTTGCGCCCTATCGATAAGTATATCGACGATTATACTCCAGGACAGCATACTATAACACAAGCACAAATTGATGATCTCATTGCTTATGCCAAGCGATACAAAAAACCCGAATCACCTGTAATTTATTACATATCGGGCAATAGTATAGATGCTTTCCGTCGAATGAAAAAGATCGAAGGCACACACGGCAAAGGTTATACCATTGCAAACGGTAAAATGATTATCGATCACGACGCATGGAAGAATGCAGTTGTCTTCGAAATCTATACGCATCGTAACTTACGTAAAATAGTAATGGTAGGAAGTGGCAGCGATGACAACAGCTTCACGGCGTTGCCCTATTTGCCGAATGCCACTCGTGTAGAAGCAGTTGCTTGGAATGGCAAACGTCGTCTTGTATATGGAAGTCGTTAAAAATGAAATCTCACACTAATAAATCGGTGTTTAGATAATCCTTTTTCCGTTTCACATTGTTTAAAGAATGAAGAGCAATTGTATCCCAATTAAAACGACCACCAATGGGGATGAGAGTTAAAATCTTCGCTAACGCAGATCTAGTTGCCGTAGAAAGGCAATTGAAAGAATTCCTTAGTCAGGGAATCTTAATAGAGCAAGTAACACAATGTTATGCAAACCATTTATGGGTGTTTACGATATTTTATCGACTCGAACATCCCGAGCAAGAAGTAATAGATGAGTCAAGTAAAGACTTCATGACTACGAAAGCCGAAGGGCTTTTTACCGACTATCCGCGTATTTAGTCATGACAAACAAATTAGATGCATTTGCCCTGAGTGTTTGTAAAAAGAGAACCGCTCTAATGATCGTTATAGATTATTAGAGCGGTTCTTGCTTTATCCCAGAATCTCTATTGTAGAAGATCCGTTCATATTCTTTTGAATGTGTATCTGCACTGCTATTCGTTCCGTCATCTCTTGTACGTGTGAGATGACACCGACTTTGCGTCCGTGTGCATGTAAACATTCGAGTGCATCCATTGCTACCCGTAAGGTTTCGGAATCGAGCGAGCCAAACCCTTCGTCAATAAAGAGAGACTCCACTTTCATTCGATTCGACGATAGCGATGCAAGTCCGAGAGCAAGACCGAGGGAAACAAGAAAAGTCTCACCTCCCGAAAGCGTATGTATACTTCGTTTCTCGTCGCAAATGTCGTGGTCGATGATTTGAAGAGCCAACGTATCCGGGATACGCTCAAGCGCATATCGTTTGTTTAGAATCCGAAGATGCACATTGGCATATTTCAACAAAATATCGAGCGTATGCTGTTGTGCTATGCGCTGAAACTTCTTTCCATCTGCCGATCCGGCCAAATCATTGAGCTTTGCCCACTTATCAAGCACGGCCTGCTTTTGTTTTCTTTGTTCGAGCAACGCCTTATTCAGCTGTCTGTTCTTTTCATCTTGCAGCAAAACCGTTTTCATCGAATCAATCTGTTTTGTTAAAGCAAGCATCAACTCTGTAAGTTCTTTGCTACGAAGCTGTAAAGCTTCTCGTTCTTCGTCGGTTTTATCTGTAAAGCGTTGACGAGCTTTGTAGTCGTTGAAAGCCTGCAAACGCTCATTGTATCCGATTTCGAGTTTAGACTTTTGCTCAAACAACTCTTTTACAAAAGCTCGATTCTGCTCCGCCTCAGCTTTATTCCATCGTAACAAATCTAGCACAGTATCTAGTGTAAAAGACTCATTACTTGTTTGGCTGATAGCTACGGCAAACACGGCAAGCTGTTGTTGCTTTGCTTCGATCTGCTTTTGCAAACTATCCTGATCTTGTTTCAACTGGCTTTGAATACCCAAAAGTAGCTTCAACTCCTTGTCTGCTTCGTTGCATTGTTTTTGTAACGACTCATAATGAGATTGAGCATCTTGGGCTTCTTTCTTCATTTGCTGTATAACTACATCTACAGCCTTACCTTCTAACAAACCGTTGCGTTGCGTCTTAAGCAGCTCCAATGCGTTGAGGCGCTGCTTATAGGATGTTTCCGCTTGTTGCAATTGTTCGGTAATATGCAAAAGCAAGTTCTCTTTAGCCTTTAAAGTCTCTTCTTGCTTCTCAATATCGTGTTTCAACTGTACAGACGAAGCCGAAGCTTCTTTCCATTTATCCACAAAGCTTTGCAGTTGAGTAAAGAAAGCTGAGGCGGATTCGTTCCAGTTTTTAATCCACTCAGGATTAGGGAAGTATTGAGAAACAGCATCGATGTTTTCGTTGTATGCATTTGTTTCTTTGGTGATAGAAACAGCTAAATTACCGATTTCATCGTTATAGGTAACGGATAAAAGCTTGGCTTTATCGCAATCAGACTTGCTTGTTGCGTTTTGAGCAGTCAATGTATTCACCTCTGCTTGCAGGGTATTGCGTTGCTCCTGCTTTAGTCTAACTTGTTGTTCTTGAGTAGCCAATGCAGCAAGTGCATTCCTGGTTTGCTCGATGAATACGCCGAGTTGATCTGCAAAGCCAGTGTCTTTTGTATCAATAGCATTGAGATGTGCCGTCTTCAACAAATCCTCGTTTGCATTCTCAATATCAAACAAAGCCTGATCTAGTTTTGCTAAATCCGGAAGTTCTGTACGCATTTTCGTATTGAACGCAAGGCGTTGCTTGTATCCCTCCAAACTAATTTGCCACGTTTCGTATTCCTTTCGAGCCTTTGTAACTTCTTGTTTCAGTACCGACATTGCTTCATCAAGTTGAGCGTTGCCTTGTTTGTATGGATGATCAGTGCTTCCGCAAACCGGACAAGGCATTCCTTCGGCAAGCGTATTACGCATCGATTCACAATTGTCAGAGATTGCCAACTGCATACGTTGTTGTATCTGTTCGGCTTTCTCTTTTGCTGCAATCAGCGAGGCTTCTTTCTTCTCTTCACCGGTAATACTTTCGCTACTTTCAGCAATTGCTTTCTCACACTCGGCTAGCTTCGCAGCTACCTCATTGCGCTGTTTTAGTTGCTGAGCATACAGTTGTACGTTCGATTTTAGTGTCAATAGTGCATCGGCACGTTGTTGTAGGTCATTACGTTTGGTGCTTATTGATTCCGAGTCAAAAGCAGCCAACTGCTTCACGACATCTGCAAGAGCTTTCTCTTTTTCCTGTATGCGCACAGTCTGTTCGGCTACGGCTTTCTCGAGTAAAGCAATCGTTTCTTGACTTTTTGCCAACAAGCCTTCTTTGTCTTTTTTAGTAGTAAGGTATGTATCGCTATTCTTCTTTGCATTTGTAGCGTTACGCAATAAAACAGAAATCACATCGAAATTTGCAGCTACTTGTTCTTTCTCTTTGTACGATTCGAGCCAAGTATCAACCGTTTTTAAAGTATCACGCAATCCTTGGATAGCAGCTTGCTGATCGTTTCTTTCTTTTCTTGCCGTATCAGCCTTAGCTAGTGTACCATCTAGTCCCTCTTTCTCTTTTTTCAAATCAAGCGAAAGTGTTTCTATTTGCACATCCAATGCTTGAGCTTTTGTAACTTCCGGAGCTTTCAGATCATGCTGTTGCTTGATAACGTCAACAGTTTTTCCTGCTTCAGTACACGTAGTAGTAAGGTTGCTAAGTTGCGATTGTAGTTTCGCAATGTTGGCTTGTGTTTCCGCAGCTTTAGCTTCCGAATCCTTCAATTGATTCGAAGCTATTGTAAGAGCATTGTAATCTTCACGTGCAGGCTCTACCAAATCGAGACGCTGTACATGACTAATACGAGCACTGTGTGAAGCGATCAATACTTGTTGTTCTTGCAAAGAGGTATTGAGACGCTGCAATTGTAGGTGCTGACTGTCTACTTCGTCGATCACCTCTTGCAGTTTGCGTAGTTGTTCTTTCTCCTGTGTTTGAGCGGCTTGCTGTTCGATGAAACCGTTGAGTTCTGCCTCCATACCCGAGCGAACCTCGTCGTCGAGCAATTCGTTTGCCCCGATCTTTTGTGCCAATACATCGTAGTCTGCCTTCACGGCAGCATAATGATTGTAGATCAAGCCCGATATCTTCGAGTAAATATCCGTGCCGGTAAGTTTCTCTAGCAATTCGGATTTCTCGTTTTGATCTGCCTTGAGGAAAGTAGCAAACTCGCCTTGAGCCAACAAGATGGAGCGGGTAAACTGATGGAAAGTAAGCCCCAATAAATCGATGATACGGTTCCAAAGTTCGCTCTTAGTGCCCGACACAGCACTGTCTGCCGTAAGGTTGTACAACTCGACGTCGGCATTTTGCAACTTGCCATCTATACGGTTGCGAGCACGTTTTACCGACCAACGCGAACGATACACGTTGCCGTCTACCGAAAGGAAATCAACCTCGGCATAGCCTGAAGACGTACCCCGACGAAGCAAGTTGCGAGCGTCGCCTTGCTGCAATACGTTCTGCTTGCTCTCTCCTCGCGAGTTTTCGATCACGTCTACGATAGAAACATTTCCGCGCGCACTTTGCAAGCGCGGCGTAGTGCCGTATAATGCCAAGCACATGGTATCGAGCAGTGAACTCTTTCCTGCACCGGTAGCTCCCGTTATTGCAAAAATACCGGCAGAAACCAGCGGTTCTACCGTAAAATCTACTTCAAACTTTCCTTCCAGAGAAGCTATGTTACAGCCTCTTATAGCTAGTATCTTCATATCAGTCTTCTTGTGTAGCGTATGCTTCGGTTAGTATCTCTTCAAATAGCATTTGCATATCTTGCGGAATCTCTTCACCGTATTTACGGCGGTAGTATTCGGTAAGCAAAACACCAGGATCAATGTCGAGCGATTCGTTTTCGAGTTGTTCGAAATCAGAAAATGCCTCATCTACATTCGGATTATACACCGAAATACGCGCCAGTTTGCACACTTTGTCTTTCAGGGCCTCCTCGATCTGATAACGCATCGTAGGGTTAGGCTCGGTATTCAACACACGTACCTCGAGATACGGAGCATCGACAAACGGAGAAGCATCGAACGACCAGTCGCGCAGTTGCTCCAGTACCTCTTCGAGTGGTTCAGGCTTAGCCGGAATACGTACAAGCGGAGCAAAAAGCGGGATTGCTATTTTCTGCGGTTCTATCGTTGCATTGCCATCTATCGTTAGCTTAAGAACCTGATGCGCATAACCTATTTCGGAGAAAGACATCGGAAGCGGCGAACCGGCATAACGTACGATACCGCGACGATCTATTCGCTGCGATTTGTGAATGTGCCCAAGCGCAAGGTATGAGATCGCTTCGTCGAACTGATCGGCATTGACGTATTCGAGCCCCCCCATGATTGCACGTTCGCTGTTATCATCGGCCGATGTTTCAGAACCCAGTACGTGCATGTGTCCTGTAGCAATCAACGGCAAACCGTCTTCTTTGGCAAGTACCGCACTCGTAAGTTCTTTGTAAATCTGCAGCACACCTTCGGCATACGAAACCTCTTGCTCTCGTGTTGCGTGTAAGTAGTCGCCCTGACGTACAAAAGGCACCGCTAGGCAGTAGGCTTGTTTGTTTCCTGCTGCGTCATATAGCGGAATGATGTGCGATGCGGTATCAATCTCCTTGTTCTCTAGTCTATTTATCTTACCAACTACATGCACGCTCATGCTTTCGAGAATGGCGTTTGTGGTTTCGAGTCGAGATGGAGAATCATGATTGCCTGCTATAATCACCACTTGTACATGCGGAAAACGTGTCTTTAGCTCTTGTAGAAAAGCATAATACATTTGTTGTGCCACGGCCGACGGATTCGCGACATCAAAGACATCGCCTGCAATAAGCAGCACATCAATTGCCTCGCTTGCAATGGTATCGAGCAGCCATTGCAAGAAAGCTTTGTGTTCAAGAGTGCGATCGTAATTGAAGAACGTTTGGCCGAGATGCCAATCGGCCGTATGAAGTATGTTTAATGCCATGATACGATTCATTTAGATTTGCTTACCATCAACTTAAGTTTTTGCACCCATCGTTGCGGAAATTGCAAAATAATCAAAGCCATTGATATAATCACAATACCCGTTATACTATTTGCGTCGGGATACTCTCCGGGTACAATGAGCCAACTAAGTACGCAGCCTGTTACGGGTACGATAAACTTCCACACATTGAGATCACTCACCTTTACTCCCGGGCGTTGCAACAACCCGTACCACAACGAGAAAGCAGCAGCCGGAATGATCGCGAGCCAGATAAGTGCGCCGTAGAACTCGATCGGATAGATCTTGAATTCAGGGTGCGTTACCACCAGCGATACTACATACAGCAACAAGCCACCAAAGAAGTTGGCATACGAAGTAAGCGCAACTGGTGATAGCTTCTCTTTGTATTTCGCTACCATGATATTGGTGTATCCGCCTACCAGATTACTGGCAAGTAGCAGAGCGATACCGAGATAGAAATCGGACGAAGAGGCAAGTACATCTCCCTTTTTAAGGCTAATGCTCACCACTCCAAGCAGTCCCAAGCCAATGGCAATAACCTTTCGCATCGTCATGCGGTCGCCCGGCATAAAGAAGTGCGCCATGACAGCGACAAATAGCGGGCCTGCTCCGATGATAATAGCAGCAGTAGCCGCCGGCACCAAGTTAAGTCCCATGAAGAAAAGCCCGTATTGCATAAACGTTTGCAGGAAAGCAAACAGCGAAAGAAAGCGCCAATGTTTGAAGAGTTCCCTTAAGTTGATGTGTTGTCTCCATAAGATTGGAAAC
>CAMTPD010000033.1 GCA_947074265.1 uncultured Porphyromonadaceae bacterium | reverse complement strand
GTGCAATAATCCAGTTATGTGCGTTACGCCAGTTAGTAGCCCATTGTAGTGTATTTAAAAATAAGGCAGAAGCACTACCAGATAAGACTCCTACCAACAATGCAAAGAAAGACCACTTTAATAAGTAGGCTATCAACATAACTTGCTCGTAGGCAAATAGATTTTGTTTGATATTACGAATTTTCATAGACAAATCCTATACATAAAAAAACTGCCCAGATATACATTTGTATATGGGCAGCTTATATTTATATCCTCACAACGAATCGTTGCTATCGTTATTCTTTATTTTATGTCTGATAATAACTTATCGATAAACTCATCAAGTTCTTTATCAAATTTTTCGAGCAAGGCATCATCTAAACGAATGGTATCGTCGTCTAGAAACAAAAGTTCTTCTTGAATTATAAAGTCTTCGTCTGTTAGACTTATCGAAAATGGCTTCAAGATAGATTCTTTATCAAATACTCCTTGTTCTGACATCTGACCAAGTACAGACTTCAACGGTGTTGCTATATCTGCAACAAAGTCGCTTTCTTCGTCAAAAGAAACACCTGCTAGAGAAAAGCTTAAACGCTCAAGTAGAGTTTCGCTATCGTCGAAAATGAGCATCTCGCCGTTTTCTGTATCTATTTGAACAAATAAATCACTAATCAAAGTTGATCCGGCATGACCCGACTCAATCTTTTTTACCGCACATTTAAATGCATGCTCCATTACATTGTGCACTTTTGTATAATCCGCACTCATAATTCCAATCGTTTATTATCTCTACTAGTAAACAAACGTACGCAATCTTTTTCAATTAAATCTGTATTTATCAAACAAAAATTAGCGCTTATTTTTTAATCTCTCAGCTGTAAATTTAATTCATTTGACTGTTCTATTCGTTTTTCCAATGCTTTACGATATATACTAAGCTCTTTTTGCAAAGTCGTTTCATTGTTTTGTCCTTTAGCGACCAATGCTTGCTGTGCTTTATTTATCCAATCAAGAGCTTGCTCGTAATCATCAGTTAATTCATAAGCTACTGCTATATTATTCGCAGCTTTTGCTTTATTTTTAGGAGAACCTGTTTTATGATATATTTTCTCCCACACGAATACTGCATCATCCCATTTATCTCTGCGCAAATTAGCATCAGCAGCCATCCAATCGGTTTGATATGAAGAGTAAAGCTTTCTGTTTTCAGCTATCCAAATAGGTATAATCTTTTTGGCAATTCGATTTCCCATCATAGCTCCTGTTGCACAAACAGCTGTACTTGCATATTCGCTATTAACTAACTCCCTAACATCACCTCTACGCATGCTTACATCATCATTATGCCATGTTATACTATCAACATAACGCATTGATGCCATGTGTGTTTTATCTTTGAATGGTATATATATATTAAACAAACAAAAGCCTCTTACTTTAACACTACCTTTCCTTAACCCGATTTTATTATCAATCAAAGCTATATCTGTATTGTAAATTTGATGATCTAGAGAAACTATAGCATCAGCGCCAGCTTGTAAAGCCAATTCATTAACGATATTATTGTTTAACCTACTTGGCACTTCAAATTTATCATCGTCTCTCAACGATTCACTTAGAACTACAACTTTCGTAAAAAAATTATTCTTATCAAGTTCATAGCTCAATGAATTTACGGTATTAAAAGCTGCACTATCTACAGACACAGTTATTGGCTCTATAGGATTTTCATTGAATGTGTGTTTTACACCAAATGCAGAATTCTGAGGTACTGTATTATTTATTACTAATATTCGCGTCACATTTTTGGGAAATGTTACTTCTGCCGGTTGCTGATACTCAATAACTAAATTACGCGAAGAAGCGCAACTAGCCATAAATACACATCCGATACCTATTATTATTTTCTGCAATATTTTCATGGTTTATTATTTTAGTAGCATTTAAATGTAACTGATAATCATCAATAAACGTCTGCTTATTTATTGAACAACTCAAATATATAAAAAGAAATACGTTTGTACTTTATTTTATACATTTCAAATAAAAATACTTCTCCTAAAGACTCGTAAAAAGAGAATAAAAAAGGCTTCGAGCATATTAACCCGAAGCCTTTATTCTATATTTTAATCCTGATTTGGATTATGCATTCTTTTTCAAAGTAGCAATACTTTCTTGCAATGATTTGATTTTGCTTTCAGCATCTGCTTGCTTCTTACGCTCAATCTCGATTACTTTTGCAGGAGCTTTACCTACAAACGATTCGTTGCTTAATTTCTTTATTACTGAGTTTAAGAACCCTTCGTTGTATTTCAACTCCTCTTCAAGTTTCGCAATTTCTGCATCCACATCGATCATATTGCCTAGAGGTACAGCAAACTCTGTTGTTCTTACTAGGAATGAAACTGCACCGGCCGACTTTTCTTCTACTTTATTAATAGCAGACAAGTTACACATCTTAGTGATTACAGCATCGTAAGCATTATCATAGTCGCCTACCACTTCAAGAACAAGCTCTTCTTTGATTGCAATTTGTTTTTGCAAACGAATAGAACGAATACCCGCAATGATTTCTTTTACTACTTCGAATTGATCCAATAGAGATTCATCAACTGGTTTTGCATCCGGCATCATTGATACCATAATTGACTCACCTTCTTTGCGATCACAGATCAACTGCCACAATTCTTCCGTAATAAATGGCATAAACGGATGAAGTAGTCTCAACAATGAATCAAAGAAACCTAGAGTTGCTTCGTAAGTTGCTTTGTCAATCGGTTGTTGATAACCTGGTTTTACCATTTCAAGGTACCAAGATGAGAACTCATCCCAGAATAACTTGTAAACAGCAAGAAGCGCTTCAGAGATACGGTATTTATCAAATGAATCGTTTACTTCGTTGATTGTTTTGCTCAACAACGATTCAAACCATTTGATCGCTGTAGCAGCTGCTTCCGGTTGAGCAATTGTTTCATCAACATTCCATCCTTTAACCAAACGGAAAGCATTCCAAACTTTATTGTTAAAGTTACGACCTTGTTCACAAAGTGAATCGTCATACAAAACGTCGTTACCTGCAGGAGCTGCCATCATCAAGCCCATACGAACGCCATCGGCTCCGTAGTTTTTGATCAATTCAAGAGGTTCCGGAGAGTTACCTAATGATTTAGACATCTTACGACCTTGTTTGTCGCGCACGATACCTGTTAGATATACGTTTTTGAATGGCATTTCACCACGATATTCGTAACCTGCGATAATCATACGTGCCACCCAGAAGAACAAAATATCCGGACCGGTTACAAGATCATTTGTTGGATAGTAGTAGTTCAATTCTTCGTTGTTCTTGTCCATTACATCTCCAAATACAGAGATTGGCCACAACCAAGAAGAGAACCAAGTATCAAGACAGTCTTCATCCTGACGAAGATCTGCTAATACCATATCATTGTTACCTGTTTTATCTTTAGCCAATTCCAAAGCTTGCTCTGGAGTTGTAGCTACAACATAGCCACCTTGAGGAAGGAAATAAGCAGGAATTCTGTGTCCCCACCACAACTGACGTGAAATACACCAGTCTTTTACATTCTCCATCCAGTGACGGTAAGTGTTTTTAAATTTCGCAGGATGCAGTTTAATAACATCTTCCATTACTGCCTCTAGTGCAGGTTTTGCAAGACCTTCCATTTTAAGGAACCACTGCATCGATAGTTTAGGCTCAATAACCGCATCTGTACGTTCTGAAAAACCTACTTTATTGGTATATGGCTCTACTTTCTCAAGCAAGTCTGCTGCAGCCAAATCTTTTTCAATTTGATCACGTACCGCAAAACGATCCATTCCCGCATACATTTGACCATGCTCATTCAATGTGCCATTGTCATTGAAGATATCAATTGTTTCAAGATTAAACTTCTCACCCAACATGTAGTCATTCACATCGTGTGCAGGAGTTACTTTCAAACAACCGGTACCAAATTCCATATCAACATATTCATCCATAATAATAGGAACCGGACGGTTGATAATCGGCACAATCACACGCTTACCTTTTAAGAAAGCAAAACGTTCGTCATTTGGATTTACACAAACTGCCGTATCTCCTAAAATCGTTTCAGGACGAGTTGTTGCAACAACAATATATTTATCATCTTCTCCTTCGATTTTATAACGAAGGTAGAATAGTTTACTATTTACTTCTTTGTAGATAACTTCTTCATCGGAAAGAGCCGTTTTAGCAACCGGATCCCAGTTTACCATACGCACACCACGGTAAATAAGTCCTTTATTGAATAAGTCAACAAAAACTTCAAATACGCTTTGCGAACGCTCTTCGTCCATCGTAAAACAAGTACGATCCCAGTCACAAGAAGCTCCTAATTTCTTCAATTGCTCAAGAATGATACCGCCATGTTTATGTGTCCAATCCCAAGCATGTCCAAGAAACTCTTCGCGAGAAAGATCAGTCTTTTTAATTCCTTCTTGAGCTAGTTTGTTTACCACCTTTGCTTCTGTTGCAATTGAAGCATGGTCGGTTCCTGGTACCCAACATGCATTCTTACCCAACATACGCGCACGGCGAATCAAGATATCCTGAATTGTATTGTTCAACATGTGTCCCATGTGAAGAACACCTGTTACATTCGGTGGAGGAATTACAATAGTGTAAGGTTCTCTGCCATCTGGTTTCGACTTAAAAAAACCATTATCTAACCAATATTGATACCATTTGCCTTCAACATCAGCCGGATTGTACTTGCTAGCGATTTCCATTTTGAATTATATTATTATTTATCTGTCTGCACTTTACGTCACACCATATCTACTTGAGAATAGGCGCTATGAAGTTCAATTTTGCAAAAATAGGAATTATTCTTGAGATGCATATAGCGTACTTTTCTAAATATATATTTATTCACGATAAACAACGCATGTTTATCCATGCCATACATACGACGCATACTGCATGATCATACAGCAATTATCTATTTTAAACGAAACAAATATTACTATTCATAATTAAAGTGTAGATATATGTAAACAATTTGTTATATTTGCGGTGTCTTAAGAAACGCCAAAATAAGACAATAACAATTAGAAAAACAATAATTTAATAGTGTAGTCGTCTATTCGAGACGATATTCCATTGTTGATAATGAAATATCGCCCAATATTTATACAGAATAATATCATTTTGATAGATTTCCAGAAATAAATCAACCCTTGGCTCACTTTTATTTTACGTCAGAACTATAAATTAATAATAAAACATGAACTTAAAGATTCCTAAGTTATCTAAGGCTTCAGTTATGAGTCTTGGGTGGATTTTGTTCTTTGTGCTCAACATTGCGAGCGCGCAAGCGAACTCTCAACAAAACAAATCTATTAAAGTAAGTGGTACAGTTATTGACAACACTTCATCTCCTCTTCTTGGAGTTAATATTGTTGTAAAAGGCACTACTACTGGTACAATCTCAGACCTTGATGGTAATTTTACAATCGATGTTCCGTCTAAAAGCTCTGTTCTTGAGTTTAAATACATCGGTTTCACATCACAGGAAGTTACAGTTGGCTCACAAACAAAAATCAACATTACTTTATTAGAAGATACACAAGCTCTTAATGAAGTTGTTGTTGTAGGTTATGGTACATCTAGAGCTAAAGACATCACAGGATCTGTATCTAGCATTTCTGCTAAAGACATCCAAAATCTAAATACAACAAACGTAGCCTCATTGATGCAAAACCTTGCATCCGGAGTATTGGTTGCTCAAAACACAGGTAAACCTGGTGAAACTGTACGTGTACGTGTACGTGGAGCAACATCTCTAACAGGCTCAAACGAACCTCTTTACGTTATCGATGGCGTACCGGTTGATGATCCTACTGCATTAGATGCAATCGCTCCTAGTGATATCCAATCGATGGACGTATTAAAAGACGCATCTGCTGCTGCTATCTACGGTTCTCGAGCAGCAAATGGGGTTGTTATTGTAACCACACGTAAAGGTAAGTCTGGCAAAAAGCCAACATTTAATTTAAACTATAGCTCTACGATCGACACACAAATCAAAAACTTCAAAATCCTTTATGGAGATGAATGGCGTGATAAAGTTCGTCAATTTGCGAGAGAAACATTGGTTTACGATCCATCTAACACGACGGCACTAGACATCCTTCGTGAAGGAAGCGACTATCTTGGTACGGGCAACACAAATTGGTTCGACGAAGTAAAACAACCAGCTTGGCGCCATAGTGTTGATGCATCTATCAGCGGTGGAACAGACCAAAACAGATACTTCGTTTCACTTTCGATGCTAGACCAAAAAGGTATGGTATTAGGAGATGATTTGAAACGTTACAACGGACGTGTTAATCTTGATGTAGACGTTTTACCAATACTTCGTTTCGGAACAAATATGTTGGTTGGTTACACGGATACTAACAAGTCTGGAACCTCTATGTTCTCTGCACAAGGATACCGTCCCGATATTGATATTTACGACGAGAACGGAGATTATTTGATGATCAACAACAGTGCAAACCCTGTTGCCAATACTCACAAGAAAGACAATTCAAATGCCTATCGCTTTTTAGGAACAATCTGGGGTGAAGTAGACATCTATAAAGGACTTAAATTCAAGTCTTCACTTTCGATCTCTCAAGATTTCAACTTTAAAGAAACATTCTCTCCAAGTTTTCTTTCAAACAATAAAAAAGCAAGCGGATCTGAATACAACTACAAAGCATATAAAACAGTATTCGACAACGTTCTTACTTACAATGTTAAGTTCAACGATCGTCATGCTATTGATGCTGTTGGAGGTATTTCGTTCGAAAGCTTCGAAGGTAAAAGTACTTCAATCAGCGGATCAAACTATGCGCTGGATGAGATCTATACAAACATTGGTAGTGCGAGTGAAATCTCTGCTAAAAATGTATCAAACGGATACAACTCTCGCGGTTTGCTTTCTTCTTTCGTAAGAGCAAACTACAAATTTGATGACAAATATTTGTTCACATTCACGGGACGTTACGACGGATCGTCAATGTTTGGAGCAAAAAACCGTTATGGATTCTTCCCTTCAGGAGCCGTTGCATGGCGTATTTCTCAAGAAGATTTCATGAAAAACGTCACATTCATCGACGACCTTAAGGTTAAGGTAAGTGCCGGTACCACAGGTACACAAAACTTATCAAGCTTCTCAAACCGTGACTTGTATTCATCAAGCAGCTACATGGACCTTCCGGCGCTTATTCACAGTCAAATCGGTAATAGAGAAATTCGTTGGGAAAAATCAACACAATACGACTTCGGTCTTGACTTTGCGATCTTAGATCAACGTTTTCGTGGTACTATTGGTGGCTACATCAAAAACACAAATGACCTGATCTGGGCATTCCAATTCCCATCAAGTACAGCCGGAGGTTCTATGAATCGCAACGTAGGTTCTGTACAAAACAAAGGTCTTGAATTCACTTTCACAGGTGTACTTATTCAAAACCAAGATATCAACTGGTCGGCAACACTCAACCTTGCACACAACAAGAATAAAGTAACTTATCTTGTATCTGAAGGAGCTGTAGAAAACGGCATGGGTATCAACATCCACGGTAGCGGATCACAAGTATTGGCTCAAGGCTATCCAATGGGTTCTTTCTTCGGATGGGAACACAACGGTATTATCCAAACCCAAGATCGTGTAAACGAACTAAACGAATATGCTAAATCGAAAGGTCAAAGCTACTACGACGGAAACAAATTGCGTCCGGGTATGCTTGAGTACCGCGATACAAATGAAGATGGTAAAATTGACAACAAAGACCGTATGATTGTAGGTTCTCCGGATCCGAAAGTATTCGGTGGTCTTTCGTCAAACTTCCAATACAAACGCTTCACAGCCTTTGCATCCTTCGGTTTCCAAATCGGTGGTTTGAAGTCATACAGCAAAACATTGCAAAACATGCCATCACAACTTACCGGTCTTATCGATTTCGGCTTGAACGATCGTTGGTCTGATGACAATAAAGACGCTAAATATCCGGCTCTTTACTTAGAAGATGGCGTTCCACGCTCTTCAGGTATCGAATTGCACAATGCATCATACTTCCGTTTACAAGAACTACGTCTTGCTTATGACATTCCTAAATTTGCAGGAATCAATACGCAAGTATTCGTATCGGGCTCTAATCTATTTACGATTACCAAATACCCGGGCACAGATCCGGCAACGGTAAACAACGGTAACTACGGTGGCAACTACGAGTCAGCTTATCCGGGTATCCGCTCATTCTCTATAGGTTTGAAACTTAATCTATAAGCGCATAAACTTAGAAAGTCATGATCAAAAAATACATTACATTATCCCTTATAGCCTTGTTTACAGCAAGCTGCTCGCTTGTAGATGTACTAGACAAGACACCTGCGTACGACGCAGACTTAGACGGAGCAATCACAAATCAAAAAACCGTTGAGCTTGCACTCAACGGTATATATTCATTCTTGCCTGGTGCCGGATTTAATGTTTTATTTCCTACAACAAGCGGAAGTTTTCAAGGTGGCACACTAAACCGCCAAGACAGTATCACAAGTGGAAACTCTATTTACATGAGTGAACGTTTCTGTCCAACGTTAAGTTACAACTCCAACTTCAGATCGGAAGAGCGTCGTGTAGGGAAAGAGTGTACGTCCTGGTGTAGAT
>CAMTPD010000032.1 GCA_947074265.1 uncultured Porphyromonadaceae bacterium | reverse complement strand
AATCTCCGTTTTTACTTCAGGTATTTGTATTCCTTCAGTTTCATTATTTTCATCTATTTCTTCCTCAGAATATCTTGTTTTCTCGGTCGTCATATCAATCGTATTTAAAGGTTCTACAATTTAATTATTGACACTCACTTTTATTTCGAAACATTTCAAATCTAACAGATTATTTGGCATTTGTTTCTAAATACCGTTAGTTTTTATAATCAAAATATGAATTATGCCTTTTGCACCTGAATCATCAGCTTCAAATCGTCAAGATCAAGCTCGATACCATCAGTCATAACAGGAGCAATCTCAACAGAGTTTGCAAGCACCTGATTAGCCATATAGTCTTTATATTCTTCAACGGCAGCATCTGTAGCTTCGTTCGAAGCGATCACTACATTTACCTTGTCTGTAATATCAAAACCACTCGACTTACGAATGTTCTGGATTCTGTTTACAAGTTCACGGGCAATACCCTCTTTGCGCAATTCATCTGTAATCGTGATATCCAATGCTACAGTAAGCTTGCCTTCGTTAGCAACCAACCAGCCCGGAATATCTTCAGAAATAACCTCAACATCGGCAAGTTCTACTGTTGCAGCCTGACCTTGAATATCGAACGTAAATGAACCGTTCTTTTCAAACTCAACAATATTCTCTTGCGACATTTCTTGAATTGCTGCAGCAAGAAGCTTCATGATCTTACCGTAACGTGGGCCCAATTTCTTAAAGTCAGGCTTGATACGTTTCACAAGAATACCTGCGGCATTGTCAACAAACTTCAACTCTTTTACGTTCACCTCATTTAGGATCAACGATTTCACAGCTTCGATAGCCTCTTGCTGATGCGCATCCATCACAGGCACCATGATCTCTTGAAGTGGTTGGCGTACTTTGATATTCACCTTGCGGCGAAGAGCCAATACCATAGAAGAAATCGATTGAGCCATTTGCATACGCTCTTCAAGTGCTTTATCTACCATTGCTTTGTTGCAAACAGGGAAATCTGCAAGGTGAACAGACACCTTATCATCTTTACCGGTTACGGAGATCAAGTCGTTGTAAAGCTGATCTGCATAGAATGGTGCAATCGGAGCCATCAACTTAGCCACTGTTTCGAGGCAAGTATAAAGCGTTTGATAAGCCGACAATTTGTCTTGCGTCATCTCACCACCCCAGAAACGTTTACGATTCAAGCGCACATACCAGTTACTCAAGTTATCGTTTACAAATTCCGAGATCGCACGACCCGCACGTGTTGGCTCATACGTTTCATAATATCCGTCTACCTCTTCTACAAGCGAGTTAAGCAACGAAAGAATCCAACGGTCAATTTCCGGACGATCTTCGAATGCAATATCAGCCTCACTGTATGAGAAGCCGTCTACGTTTGCATAAAGCGCAAAGAACGAATATGTATTATATAGTGTACCGAAGAACTTACGACGAGCCTCTTCAATACCTTCTACGTCAAATTTAAGATTATCCCATGGCGAAGCATTGGTAATCATATACCAGCGAAGTGGATCAGAACCGTATTTATCGATCGTTTCGAACGGATCTACAGCATTACCCAAACGCTTACTCATCTTGTTTCCGTTCTTGTCAAGAACAAGACCGTTAGAGACAACCGTTTTGTACGATACGCTATCAAAGATCATCGTCGCAATCGCATGCAACGTAAAGAACCAACCACGAGTTTGGTCTACACCCTCTGCGATGAAATCAGCAGGGAACACAGTACCGCTATCAAGCAATTCTTTGTTCTCGAACGGATAGTGAATTTGCGCGTAAGGCATCGCACCCGAGTCGAACCATACGTCGATCAAATCCGATTCACGCTCCATTGGTTTGCCCGAAGGAGAAACCAAAACGATATCATCCACATACGGACGGTGAAGATCGATCTTATCGTAGTTATCTTTTGTGTATACACCTGTTTCGAACTTCTCAAACGGATTCGACTCCATTACACCAACGGCAACAGCTTTTTCGATTTCGTTGTAAAGTTCCTCTACCGAACCGATACAGATTTCCTCAGTACCATCTTCAGTACGCCAGATTGGAAGTGGAGTACCCCAATAGCGGCTACGAGACAAGTTCCAGTCTTGCAGGTTTTCCAACCATTTACCGAAACGACCTGTACCTGTAGATTGCGGTTTCCAGTTGATCGTATTGTTCAATTCGATCATACGTTCGCGACAAGCAGTAGTACGGATAAACCAACTATCAAGCGGGTAATACAACACAGGCTTGTCTGTACGCCAGCAGTGCGGATAGTTGTGCACGTGCTTTTCGATTTTGAACACACGGTTCTCTTGTTTCAACATCACACAGATGTCGATATCTAGTGTAGCATCCTCTTCTGTCAAGCTAGCATCGTATGCATTCTTCACATAGCGACCTGCAAAAACATCATAAAGAGCCACGTCTACATTATCAGCGATAAAGTCAGGATCAAGATCCTCAAGTGTAAAGTACTTACCAGTCATATCTACCATAGGACGACGGTAACCATCCTTGTCGATCATCATCAACGGAGGCACACCATTCGCTTTGGCAACACGGTCGTCATCAGCACCAAAAGTAGGCGCGATGTGTACGATACCTGTACCATCTTCAGTAGTAACGAAATCACCTGTAATTACACGGAAAGCACCTTCACCCGGATTCACCCAAGGGATCAATTGCTCGTATTGCATACCCGCAAGATCAGCACCTGTCCACTCAGCAACCACTTTGTAAGGGATCAACTTATCACCCTGTTTGTAGTCTTCAAGAGCAAGCTCTGCAGCTTTCGGATTGAATGTAGCGTTAACCAAATCCTTCGCCAAAACAGCAGTCATAGCCGCACCGGTATACGGATTAAAAGTTTGTACCGCAACATACGTAATGTTAGGGCCTACACAAAGTGCAGTATTCGAAGGCAACGTCCAAGGCGTAGTAGTCCAAGCCAAGAAGAACGCTTCACCATGTTGCGTCATCTCCGGTTTCGGATCTACAATCTTAAACTGAGCCGTACATGTAGTATCTTTTACGTCACGGTAGCAACCAGGTTGGTTCAACTCGTGCGTACTCAAACCTGTTCCCGCAGCAGGAGAATAAGGTTGGATTGTATAACCTTTATAAAGAAGGTCTTTATTGTAAAGTTGCTTTAGCAACCACCACAAAGTTTCGATGTATCTGTTGTCGTATGTGATATACGGATCTTCCATATCCACCCAGTAACCCATCTTGTTTGTAAGATCTTCCCATTCTTTGGTGAATTTCATTACATCCTTACGACAAGCAGCATTGTATTCGGCTACAGAAATTTTCTTGCCAATATCCTCCTTGGTAATACCAAGATTTTTTTCCACACCTAGCTCTACCGGAAGACCGTGCGTATCCCAACCTGCTTTACGTTTTACCTGAAAACCTTTCATCGTTTTGTAACGACAAAAGATGTCCTTGATAGAACGAGCAATAACGTGGTGAATACCCGGCATACCGTTTGCAGAAGGTGGTCCTTCGTAAAATACGAAAGAAGGGCAGCCTTCTCGTGTTTCAAGACTCTTATGGAAGACATCATTATCCTCCCATTTCTTTAAGATCTCTTTGTTGATGTTCGAGAGATCAAATCGAGTATATTCGGCAAATTTAGTACTCATACAATTCTAAGTTTCAAGCTTCAAATATTACCGCAAAGGTAGTTTATTTATTTAAAAGTTACAAGCTAACATTATTTCCACACAATCTCGTACAATTTGATAGGCTGCTTGCCCGCGCACTTGATTGTTATAAAGTCCGGATTATCCAAACCCTTTGTGCTCAGTTCTACGAAATTCTTCCACCCTTCATAGCCTCCGGCGTTGATTTTATTTTTCGTAGCCCTGATATTTAAGTTATTATCCGGCACCGTTTCTACAAACAGTGTAAGCACCGTAGCCACAGGTTTTGCGTCTTTCGGTTTATGCACCGTGATCATCTTGCCCGGCTCAAGCAACAAATACGACTTCAAGTCGTTGTCATTGATCGCCTCTACCGCTTCGGTATTCTCACCCATTTCGGTAAAAATCTTAAATTCGGAAAGAAACACAGCCTCGGCATACTTCGACTTATTGACAAAACGGATAAAGCGCGTATTCGGCAAAAGATTATCGATCATACCACGACCATTCTCATCCATCACCGTAAGGCGTGTCCAAGTTTCTCCGTCGGCAGACGACTCAAACTGCCCCCAGTTGCTAATCCCGTCAATCTTGAAATTAAACAACAACTTCTGCCCCACCTTGTCTTTACCAAGCGCAAAGCCGATAAAATCGTTCGGTGCGATACGCACCATCTCCATAGCCGGAGAGTAAGCAATCGTATTCTTATCATTGATCAGCGGCTGAGCACCCAACTGTACAATATTCGTATAGCGCACATTTCCACCAATCGCACCCGGCTGAGCCTCTACTCCTGCCGTATGCGCAATCATCGAACCGCTGATATAATCAAACAACTGGTTGATAAACGGATAAAGCACCTTCGAGCCCACCTTTACACCCGGCTGATACGGATTCTGATTCAACGTATTGTCGATGTTGTTCATCTCCTTGAGCAACGAGTCGGTCTTCAGATACAAATCCCAAGCCGATTCCGTTTTCTTAAACTGCCAGTACTTGGCAAGCTGCATCACCTGATAACCCGTTTGACCAAGCAAATCAAATTGCGTAAGCCACGGATCAATCTCTTCCACCATCGCTGCATTACCTCCGTTGTTACGGATTTCGGCAGGAGCAGCCTTTATTTGATTAAACAAAGCGATGATCTCCAACGCCTGTTGTGTTTTAAATTCCCCTTTAGCATATCCTTCCATAAACTGGCGAATCACCGGAGCAATCTTTTCCGACTCCTCTCTGCGATACTCATGCCCGTTGTTTCCGGGATCACTGTTGTGCTCGCAAAACAACTCAAAAGCATACGGCGCACCTGGCATCAATACCGCGCAAGCCTCACGCCATGAGCGCTTCGGATCATACTTCGACATGTTCCATGCATATTGCGACACCCCGTAAAGTGCCACCTTCGAAGCCTCCGGTTTATCCATCGGATTCGAAACAAAGCCCGACATCACCTTATCGGCCTGCGGGTCGATACCATATGCAGGGCCCATCAGCAAATGATCGCGTACATAGTCGCACACCGGAAAGTTCCACCACACATATGCATTGCGTTTGATGCGGTTATTTACCCATTCCAAGCCTTCTACCGTGATATCATCTACCACTTTGTCGCCCGTCCACATGATACGGATCGACTTATTTAGCTTCTTACCCAAGATATCAAGGTAGCTGTTCGGCTCCTTGTTTGCCCAACTTTTATTGTATTCAGTCGGACACATGATCAAAGGCGTTACCCCCTCTTTTTTCGACACAAATTGCTTGTGTACATAATTGAGCAGATCAGCCTGCTTTTCAGGATCGGCCCCTACACCCGAAATATCGTCAAAGAAGATTGCAAACGAACGTACACCCAAGTCGTACATCGCGTCAAACTTCGACACAATGGCATCATAGTCATTCGTACTCCAATCGATATCCTTACCCGGATGAATTGCCCACACAAAATCCACCTTATTCTTAGCAGCCTCAGCAGCAAGTTCGCGGATATTGTTTGCCTCATCCTGCGGATAACGATCACGCCAATGCGGCGAACTGTGATACGGATCATCCTTTGGAGCATAAATATATGTATTCAACTTATTGTCGCCGTAAAAACGAATCTGATCCAAGCGGTCGGCATGACTCCAAGGTTCACCATAGAAGCCTTCTACTACACCGCGAAACTCAACATCCGGATAGTCGGTCAGTACAATATGTGGCACCGAAAACCATCCCTCATCCTCACTCACCGCTAACTGCTTCAATGCCTGCACCGCATACTTTTGCGCACGCGCATCGGCTGCTTCAATCGTAATTTTATCTGCCGCAACATTCAATCGGTAAGCACCTGAACGCTTCAAGCGTGCATCGCCCGATTTCAACGGCTTCAGCACCACCTGCACCGAGCGTCCGCCTTGCGAAGTAGGAAGCGACTCCTTCAGCTCACGCAACACGTCTAGGTCGAAATCCGACTCATTTACCAACTCAAAATTACGTACAGTGATCGCCTTGCCGGCAGCAACCTTCATCTCCTGCGGAAGCGGTTTTAATTTCACCTCACGCATTTGTGCCGAAGCCAGCACCGAAAAAGAAGCAAAAGTTAGGGAAAGTATCCAACCAAATCGATTCATTCTAGCTTTAATATATAAAAGAAATTAGTCTACGTCTTTATTGTAATGTGCGCAAACTTACACAATTTGTTCCGTACTACAATAAGGTAACCCCCTGGTTCTTTACATACAAAAGAATAAATCTCGGATAAAATAGTTATCTTTGCACAGAAACAGAAAAATCCCTCGATTTTATGAAAAAAGTAAGATGTCCGCGATGCGATAATTTTATCTCGTTCGACGAAACGAAATTTCAAAATGGAAGTTCACCGTTTTTCGAATGTCACCATTGCGGAAGAAAATTCGGAATTAAACTAAAAACGCCTAATAAAACCGACAACCGCGAAGCATGCGGCTCGATTACCGTTCTCGAAAATGGCTTTTGCCACAAACAAGAGTTACCACTTTTTACAGGACAAAACGTAATTGGCCGTCGCTCTAGAGGAAACGACATCGAAGTACCAATCGAGACAGGCGATCCAAGCATTGGTCGCAACCACTGTGTCATTGACATAAAGCGCAAAAAAGACGGCTCTATGCTATATGTACTACGCGACTTCCCAAGTCTTACCGGTACATTTATCGGCAACTACTGCCTCGGCAAAAACGAACGTGTCAATCTCGACGAATTTGCTATCGTTACTTGCGGTGCTACCACTTTCATTGTCAACCACAAGCAAGAAGAACCGACAACAGACGAAAGTCAATCGGCTCAATAATACAATCAAAAAGCCTCTTACCCACACTGCAACAAAACAGTTGGTAAGAGGCTTTTTACTTATTCTACACTACAACCAAATCCAAATCTACTTATTACATGTTGTATAAGAATAACTATCTTTACTAAAATGAAAGATCAAAAAAATACAGTTTTAGATGTTTTGAAAGAGATGTTTTCTCCGCTCGATTACTCTACAACAGACCAACATTCAGTTGAAAGACACATCAACAATATTGAATTATTTGCCAAGCAATCACATAAAGCAATCGCCATATACGATAATAAGACAAACCAACCTATTTACATGTCTGAAACCTATCGCAACTATTTTGGTGACGACATAGACACTGTTCATCCCCACGACTTCGAAGCCGTGTATCAAAGTTCAATAGACACTCTACTTTACTTCAAAAACAACAACATTGAAGCACAAATTCCGATGTATCGTCTTGTACGTAAGTACCGGGCAAAGATCAACAACCAATATACAGTTGTGATCGAGCATGTAGAGCCCATCGAATTCGACGCCAAAGGTAATGTATGGCTCTCTCGTATCACAATAGACATCTCGCCGATTCAAACTCCACCGTACAACGTTGATTTTAAAATCATCAACATAAAAACAGGAGACATTATCACGCTTGATTATAGTTCCCAAAGAAATCGCAAACTATTATCAAAACGAGAAATTGAGATCCTTCGTCTTATCAATAAAGGTCTGCTAAGCAAAGAAATATCCGAACAATTAAATATCAGCGTGCATACAGTCAACACACACCGACAGCGTATACTCGAGAAGCTACAAGCCAACTCTTCGATCGAAGCCATTCAAGCCGCTTCAAATAAAGGAATTATACTATAGAATCATTAACTGCATACATGCAAATTAATGATTTATCAGTATTGACCAGCCACACACACAGCCCTACCTTTGTCCTTACAACCACTTAAATACATAATACAACATTCTAAAATGAACAAAGTATGGGTAAAATAAATCTACGAATTAGCTCCTTCGCATTAGTAGGAGCATTCTTTTTCAGTTCGTGCAGTGCATCAGACGATGACTTTCCGGATGATTATAAAGACATGGAGCATCACGAAACAGTAATTGTAGGTGCCGGGATTTCAGGGCTTACCAGTGCATACTTCCTTAAAGACAAAGACTTCCTCGTTCTTGAGAAAGAAAACCGAGTAGGCGGACGAGCTGTATCGGGTGTAAAAAATAACTTCACCTATGCCAAGGGTACCGAATATCTGGGCAAACCCGAAGAACACCTTGCCAAAATGATAAACGGATTAGGTCTGAAACCAAAAGAAATCCCATCTCCGATGGATGCATTCTTTGATGGAAAACGTTTCTACTACGGCAGTGATGGCATCGACCGATACCTAATCAGCAATAGCAACGAAGCTACCTATTATCGTTTTGTCAAGTTATTACTCGACGAGTATGCTCAGTACGATGAGATTCCCGATCTCAACTACAACGGTCATGCTCAGCAGCTCGACAACACCACAGCCAATCAATGGTTGGTCAATAACAACATCCCCGATGTATACATCAATAAATACAACATCGAGTCTCGTGGTCTTTTCGGCGCATCACTTAAAGAAATATCGGCATTAAGCTTCATTCCGGAAGCAGCCTTCGATTACGACGAAAGTGATCTCGAGTACAAAGTTGATTACGTGAGCGACGAGCAAGAATACATTGATGCTACGGAAGAAAGTTCTGGCTCGTATACCTTTACCAAAGGGATTACCGAACTAACCAATAAACTAGGAGAACGATTTGGAGATAAAGTCAGACTCAATAGCCAGGTTATCAACATCGAAATGGATCAAAACGTATACTTGGTCAAGTATATCAACAGCGAAGGTAAAGAATCTATGGTAGTTGCAAAACATGTAATTTTAGATGTACCATCACCTATAGCAGATCGGAAGAGCGTCGTGTAGGGAAAGAGTGTACGTCCTGGTGTAGA
>CAMTPD010000031.1 GCA_947074265.1 uncultured Porphyromonadaceae bacterium | reverse complement strand
ATTTGATTGGTTTATCTAAGTAAACAGATTTTAATAGAGAATGGTTTAACAAAAAACAACCGCAACACTCATTCTATTGAAGATTGCTGCGGTTGCCCATATAATAAAAGGACTATTTTTATGCCTTTTTGTTTTCGATTTGTGCTTGCACAATTGCGTCTACAACTGCAACAGCTGTAAGATTAAATATGTCACGAACCGAACTTTCGATATCAGTAAAGTGAATAGGTTTCTTCAATCCCATTTGGATAGGGCCAATGATTTCACTTCCGCCCATTTCTTGCAACAGTTTGTATGCACTGTTTGCAGAACTTAGATTAGGGAATACAAGCGTATTTACATCTTTTCCGTTGAGTTTGCTAAATGGATACATCGTATCACGCAACTCTCTGTTTAGTGCAAAGTTTACTTGCATTTCACCATCTACTACCATTTCTGGGTGAATGTCGTGCAAATAGTTTACTGCATCGTGTACATGTGCCGGACTTCCAAGTTGGTCTGCGCCAAAGTTAGAGTACGATACCATAGCCATAACCGGATCGTGTGCAAAGAATTTTACAGCATCATGGGTAAGACGTGCAATATCTACCAATACATTGGTATCAGGGTGACGGTTGATCAACGTATCGGCAAGGAAGAATGTTCCTTTAGTATTGGTAACGATATGCATTGCTCCAAAATGTTCGAAACCATCGCGGATACCAATAACTTGTTTGGCTGTGCTGATTGTCTCAGTATAACGGCTATAGATTCCAGTGATAAATGCATCAGCATCACCTGTTTCAACCATCATCATACCAAAGCTATTGCGATCAAACATCTTTTCGTATGCTTCAGCAAAAGTCATACCTTCGCGACCATTCTTAGTAGAAAGGATTGTAGCGTAACGTACACGGCGATCTTCTTCGCGGTCGTGACGTAAGTTTACAATCTCGATACCTTCCAAGCTGATATCGTTTAGTTGTGCAATTTTAGCAAAACGTTCTTCATTTCCAAGTAACACTGGTTGACAAATGCCTTCTGCTTTTGCTTGAGCTGCAGCTTTCATCATGTTTACGTGATTTGCTTCAGCGAAGACAACGCGTTTCGGACTTTGTTTTGCCATATCGACAAATTGTCTGATCAGTTTATTGTCATAGCCCATCATTTCTCGTAAATGGTTTTCGTAACCATTCCAGTCAGTGATCGTTTTGCGAGCAACACCCGATTCGATTGCAGCTTTAGCTACAGCAACCGATACGCGCGTAAGCAAACGTGGATCAAGAGGCTTTGGAATTATATAATCGCGACCAAACGTAAGATTCTTCAACTTGTAAGCTGCATTCACAACATCCGGAACCGGTTCTTTTGCCAATTCTGCAATTGCTTTTACTGCTGCAAGCTTCATTTCTTCGTTGATAGCCTTTGCTCTTACATCTAAAGCTCCACGGAAAATATAAGGAAAACCAAGAACGTTATTGATCTGGTTTGGATAATCAGATCTTCCTGTTGCAAAGATCAAATCCTCTCTTGATGCTTTTGCATCCGGATAGTTAATTTCCGGATTTGGATTAGCCAATGCAAACACAATCGGATCGTGATTCATACTTTGAACCATTTCCGGCTTCAATACATCAGCAACCGATAACCCAAGGAATACATCAGCACCTTTTAATGCTTCTGCAAGAGTATCTAGTTTGCGCTCTGTGGCAAAAAACTTCTTTTGTTCGTTAAGATCAGAACGATAAATAGTGATTGGGCCTTTACTATCGCACATCACAATATTTTCACGTTTTGCTCCTAGCATAGTGTAAAGTCTAGTACATGAAATTGCAGATGCACCTGCTCCATTTACAACGATCTTTACATCATCTATTTTTTTTCCGGCAAGTTCAAGTGCATTCAAAAGTCCTGCCCCTGAAATAATCGCTGTACCATGTTGGTCGTCATGCATCACAGGAATGTCAAGCTCTTCTTTTAGTCGTGCTTCTATTTCGAAACATTCAGGAGCTTTGATATCCTCAAGATTAATACCACCAAATGTTGGGGCAATTGCTTTAACCGTTTCAATAAACTTTTCAGTATTCTTCTCATCCACTTCACTGTCAAAAACATCAATTCCTGCAAAGATTTTAAAAAGCAAGCCTTTACCCTCCATTACTGGTTTTCCGGCAAGTGTTCCTATATCGCCAAGACCTAATACTGCTGTTCCGTTTGAAATAACTGCAACAAGATTTCCTTTTGCAGTATAATCGTATGCTGTTTCGGGATTTTTCTCAATTTCCAGACA
The DNA here is from genome assembly GCA_947074265.1 of uncultured Porphyromonadaceae bacterium. Taxonomy (GTDB): domain Bacteria; phylum Bacteroidota; class Bacteroidia; order Bacteroidales; family CAMTPD01; genus UBA12018. The sequence continues at coordinate 6,882 of CAMTPD010000031.1, read as the reverse complement.
AGGCTCTGCTACTCCTGGAGAGTAAGCAAGAGATAAATCTGTTTGAGTGCTATGAGGTTTTGTAGGAATTACTTCTATTTTGCCGGGCTTTCCTTGAGAGTGATAAAGTAAAGCCTCTTCACGCGTTATTTTTGCCATATTGATTGTTGTTTTAAGTCAAAGTATATTTGTACTTAGTTTAAAAGATGGGCAAATGTAGTGAATTTTATTAATTAGATACCTTATGAGTGTGAAAAACTGGAATTGATATTGCCTATCCATTAATAGTTTTCAACTATGTTAACACTGGAATATGAAAACCAGTTTGGTTTTTTGGGTTTTCTGTTTACATTTGCATCACATAATTCATAAGAATGGAGCTAAGAGATCGAATATTAGATAAAGCTGCCGAATTGTTTTTCCGTGAAGGAGTTAAAAGCGTGACAATGGCAGATGTAGCCAAAGATTTGGGTATATCGAAACGAACGCTGTATGAGCAATTCAAGGACAAAGACGAATTGGTAAGCAAATGTGTAGAGAAAGCCCTAGAGGATGGTGGTGTAAGATCAGAAGAGCATTTTGCTTCGGCTGAAAATGTTATAGAAGGTCTGCTATTGTTGTACAGACAGCAATTTCAGGAGTTCAAAGGAGTAAACAGAAATGCTATTAATGAAATAAAGAAGTTTTACCCCAAAGCATATGTATTATTTGAAAATCATTCGCAAGCATGTGCTATACGCTACAACGAATTGTTGGCCGAAGGACAGAAAGATGGTCTTATTAGAGACGACGTAAACATAGAGATTGTAGTTGGTTTACTACAAGCCCAGTTTATGCTATTGTTTGAAACAGACCACTTTCAGCTCGATAAATATACAATACTAGATTATATGCGAGCGATTATTATAAACTTCCTGCGAGGGATTTCGACTAAAAAAGGAATTGAATTAATAGATAGCTTTAATTTTAATAGAGACAAATAGATAACAGATATGATAAAACAAAAGATCTTTCAAAGCTTTTGGCTGTCAGTACTTAGCTTAACCGGATTGATTGCGACTCAATCGGTACAAGCACAAACTGATACGTTGCGATTGAGTGTAGATGATGCAGTAACAATTGCGTTGTCTGAAAATCCGACAGTACAAGTGGCTGATATGGAAATTGAGAAGAAGGTATACGAGAAACGTAAGTCTATCGGAGCTTTGTTTCCAACTATCGACGCAACAGCACAATACAATAGAACCTTGAAAAGGCAAATGATGTATTTCGACGGAGCATTTGGAGCACCGGGCGATAGTACACAAACAGATATACCGGATAGTAAAACGGGTATTCCGGTAGGGCGAAGCAATAACTGGACTGCCGGCTTTACCGCATCGTTGCCAATTGTTGCTCCTGCTTTGTGGAAAACAATTACGCTATCGAGCCTAGATGTCGAGATGGCTTTAGAGTCTGCACGCGGATCAAAGATCTCAATGGTCGAGGAAGTGCGCAAAGCATTCTATGCAATATTATTGGCGCAAGACTCATATCTAGTATTTCAACAGAGTTACGATAATGCAGACTTCAATTACAACGACATCAAGCGAAAATATGAAAAAGGGCTAGTAGCCGAATTTGATTTGATTCGCGCCGATGTGCAAAAGCGTAACATCTTTCCCAATGTAGTGCAGTCGAAGAATGCTGTAACGTTGGCAGAGTTGCAATTAAAAGCATTGTTGGGAATAGACTTAGAGCAGCCAATTGCATGCGATGGTTTATTAAACGATTATCAGTCAGAAATGTTTCAAGAGTTGATGCTTTCAGATACATCATTAAAGGAGAATACAGAATTAAAGAAGCTCGATATTCAATCAAAGCAATTGAGCGAAACTTTGAAAATGCAAAAACTACAATTCTCTCCAACCCTTGCAGCTACAGCATCCTATCAATGGATGGCGATGAATAATGATTTCAAGTTTAGTCAATACCAATGGAACCCATATTCTGTAGTAGGACTTTCATTGAGCATACCTATTTTCACAGGAGGTAGTCGTTATTATTCGGCAAAACAAACGAAGGTATCTATGAATCAGTTGAAGTTGCAACGCGACGACTTATATCGCAATTTGAGCGTAGCAATTCGCAACTATAGAGATAATATGATAAAAAGTGTAGAGCAAGTACAATCCAATCAGCAAGCAGTAGCACAGGCCGAAAAAGGTTATTTGATTGCAGAGAAAAGATACAATACCGGTATGGCAACACTGTTAGAGCTCAATGATGCCGATCTTGCTTTAACACAATCACGCCTGCAATACAATCAATCTATATACGATTGCTTGGTTGCCAAAGCCGGATTCGAAAAAACAATTGGCAAAGCCTCAGATACCTACCAGCAACAAATGGAGTACAAAGGCAAAACAAAATAAGTTATCCAAACAAAAGAAACAACGCGAATCAATTCAATATGACAACGAAAGGATTTTTATCTCAAATCATGCTCGCTTCTCTAATTCTTTTTGCATCATGCAGTTCGAAAGAACAAAAAGAAACACAAGCAAAAGAAGAGACTACAGAAGATATAGTAAAAGTGAAAGTCGAGAAAGCTTCAGAGCAAGAAGTCGATCAATTAAGCACATTCACTGCAACAATCGAAGCCGATGTTGTGAATCACATTTCGCCATCTACACCGATGCGTATTAAGAAAATATACGTAGACGTGGGTAGCAATGTGGCAAAAGGTCAAAAGCTTGTCGATATGGATGCCACCAACTTGGCACAACAAGAAGCACAATTGCTCAATTATCAGAAAGATTACCAGCGTATCAAAGACTTGTTTGAAGTAGGTGGTGCATCGCAACAACAGCTCGATCAGATAAAACTACAGTACGATGTTGCCAAGCAAACCGTGCAACGTATCAAGGACGATACACAGCTAGTGAGTCCGATTAGTGGAATCGTTACAGCAAAAAACTACGATGAAGGAGACGTGTATGCACAACAACCCGTACTTACCGTGCAACAAATGAATCCTGTAAAAGCTTTGGTCAACGTTTCAGAATCATTCTATTCAAAAGTAAAAAATGGAATGAAAGTAGAAGTAAGACTAGATGTATATGGAAATGAAATATTTGAAGGAAAAGTAAGTAAGATCTATCCTGTTATCGATGCGGCAACACATACATTTACCGTAGAGATAACGATAGCTAACAAAAGCTTGCGTGTGCGTCCGGGAATGTTTGCCCGCGTAACGTTCAACTTTGGAAAAGAAAACCGCGTAGTATTGCCAGACAACGCAATCGTAAAACAACCGGGATCAAACGATCGCTTTGTTTACATCGTGGAAGATGGCAAAGCCGTATATACAAAAGTAGAGTTAGGACAACGCTTGGGTGGTACTTACGAATTGATTTCAGGAGTGAAGCCGGGAGCAGAAGTTGTTATTGCAGGTCAGTCACGTCTAGTAAGCGGAACACCGGTAGAGATAGTTGGCGAAGAAGCAATGACAAAAGAATTTAACCAGTAATCATCGAATAATTCGTCTTTAATTATCGATTAAATCAATAATAAAAATCGCAAGATAATCTATGAGAATATACGAAACCGCGGTAAAGAAACCCATCTCTACACTTCTGATCTTTATCGGAATCATGGTAGTGGGGTTATTTTCCTATACGCGTCTGGCGGTAGACCTCTATCCCGATATTGAGATGAACCAAATTACGGTAATCACCAATTACCGTGGTGCCAGTGCATCCGACGTTGAAACAAACGTGACCCGACCACTCGAGAACATGCTCAATACGGTCGATGATTTGAAAAAGCTCACCTCGAAGTCGAAAGAAAACATTTCGCTCGTAACGTTAGAGTTTGAATATGGAACAGACATTAACGTTGCTACAAGTGATGTGCGCGATAAGATTGATATGGTGAAAGGAGCACTCCCCGACGGAGTAGACCAACCAATCATCTTTAAGTTAAGTACCGATATGATTCCGGTAATCATATTGTCGGCTACGGCAACAGAGAGTGTGAATGCACTGTATAAGATTCTAGACGAAAAGGTTGTAAGTCCGCTCAATCGTATCAACGGAGTAGGAGCCGTTTCTATTTCGGGCGCACCGAAACGACAAATACAAGTCTATGTTTCGCCCGATAAGTTAGAGGCTTATAACTTGACTATTGAGAAAATAGCCGATGTGATCGCAAAGGAGAACATGAATATCCCTGCAGGTAGCTTCGATATCGGTACCGAAACCTATTCACTTCGTGTAGAGGGTGAGTTTAAGGATAGCGATCAGCTAAACAACATTGTTGTTGGTAGTGACAAAGGCCGCAATGTTTACTTGAAAGATGTAGCAAAAGTAATTGATGCAACGGAAGAAAAAGCTCAAGAATCGTTTACCAACGGTATTCAAGGAGCAAGTATTGTTGTGCAAAAACAATCGGGATCCAATACCGTAGACATTGCCGAGCAAGTACGTAAGAAGATCCCAGAATTGCAAGCATCACTTCCGCCCGATATTCAATTGGGGGTTGTAATGGATACTTCGGAATTTATCGAAGCCTCTATTACCAGTCTTGTGGATTCGGTAATGTATGCCGGACTCTTCGTTATCGTTGTAGTTATCTTCTTCCTTGGTCGTTGGAGAGCTACGTTTATCATTATTCTTACCGTGCCGATGTCGTTGATCGGATCCTTTATCTATCTGATGGCAACAGGAGGAACACTGAATATCATATCCTTGAGTTCCTTGTCTATAGCCATTGGTATGGTAGTAGATGATGCCATTGTAGTACTCGAAAATATAACGAAACACATAGAGCGAGGCAGTACGCCGAAAGAAGCAGCCATTTATGCAACCAATGAAGTAGCGGTAGCGGTAGTAGCGTCTACACTTACTATTGTTGCGGTGTTCTTCCCGCTTACATTGGTCACCGGTCTTGCCGGTGTGATGTTCAAACAGTTGGGATGGACAGTAACGATTGTAGTATCATTGTCTACACTTGTAGCCTTGACATTGACACCGATGTTATGTTCTCAATTGTTGAAGAATGATCCGAAGCAAGGGAAAGTATTCCGTATCATGTACGCTCCAATCGAGAAATTCCTCGACTGGCTTGATAAATCGTACGCTCGATTACTCAACTTCGCAGTGCGTCACCGTATTTCTTCGATGTTGTTCTGTCTGTTTATCTTTTTGGGAACATTATTTCTAGCTAAAGACGTAAAAACGGAGTTTCTTGCTGCGGCAGATAACGACCAGATTGCAATGACGGTAGAACTTCCGGCCGGTGCTCGTGTAGAATTGTCTCGAAAGGTGGCATTCAACATAACCGAGATTATGAAGCAGAAATATCCGGAGCTGGAAACCATTACCTATACGGTAGGGCAAGCCGACGATGACGATGCATATCAGGCAACACAAAACAACTCTGATAATCTGATCTCATTCCGTATGAAAGCAACTCCGGCAAATGAACGAGATCGTTCTATTTTCCTTATATCAGACGAGTTGCGTCACGACTTAGCAAACATTCCGGAGCTAAAACGTTTCGAAGTGAAGCCCGGTGGTGGTGGCGGAATGGGAACCGGAGCTAGTACGGTAGATGTAGAAATCTACGGCTACGATCTAGAGAAGACCGACAAAGTAGCGAATGACTTAAAACGTTTGATCGAAACAAACGTAAAAGGACTTCGCGATATACAAATCAGCCGAGAAGACTATAAAGTAGAATATCAGATTGATTTCGATCGCGAGAAGTTGGCTTTGAACGGACTCAATTCTGCAACAGTGGCCAACTATGTGCGTAATCGTATCAACGGAGCTTATACATCGAAATATCGTGAAGATGGCGACGAATACGATATCGTAGTGCGCTATGACGATGCACACCGTCAGTCGCTCGAAGACATTGAAAACATCCTTGTGTACACACCTGCGGGCAATCCGATTCGCGTGCGTGAATTGGGAACCATTGTAGAACGCTTCAACCTTCCGGTTATCGAACGTCAAGACCGCGAACGTGTTGTTACCGTAAAAGGAGAAGTATATGGAGCCGCTTTGAGTGAAGTGGTAGATCAGCTGAAAACACAAATCAAGAAGCTGGATGTTCCTTCCGGAGTGAGCATGTCGATTGCAGGTTCTTACGAAGATCAGCAAGAGTCGTTCAACGATATGTTCCTTTTGTTGATGCTTTGTATCATGTTGGTATACATTGTGATGGCAGCACAGTTTGAGTCGTTTAGTTATCCGTTTATCATCATGACCTCGCTACCGTTCGGATTCTCGGGCGTTGTGTTGGCATTGTTAATTGCAAAACAACCGCTCGACTTGATGGGACTTATCGGAGCCGTAATGCTTGTAGGTATTGTGGTGAAAAACGGTATCGTACTGATCGACTATGTGAATCTGAATCGCGAGCGTGGTATGTCTATTATCACGGCTGTGGTAAATGGTGGTCGTTCTCGTTTGCGTCCGGTATTGATGACTACGGCAACAACCGTACTCGGTATGATTCCGTTGGCAATCGGTACAGGTCAAGGTTCCGAAATGTGGCGCAACATGGGTATTGCCATTATTGGCGGTTTGAGTTTTTCTACCATCATTACATTGATTATCGTACCGGTATTGTATGCAGTATTTGGTCGCAATGGGGTAGTACTACAACGTAGAAAACTCGAAAAGATGTATGCAAAACGCGACAAAGGACAAGCTTAAATTATAAATCCGGTTGTCTTTACGACAGCCGGATACATATATACGAAATAGAAACAATAGAATATGAAAGCAATATTTATACCTTTCAATCAAGCATACAAAGACCGTTTGATTGAGATGATGGACAAAATGAATATCCGAGGCTTTACTTTTTGGGAAGAAGTACAAGGTCGCGGCACAAAACGTGGCGAACCAC
>CAMTPD010000030.1 GCA_947074265.1 uncultured Porphyromonadaceae bacterium | reverse complement strand
GACATCGGCGAGTGGTGCGGGCTTCGACTTGTAAAGGACATATCCGCATGCGGCATCGGCATCGATGGTTACTTGTCCGTTGTGTACCGATAGTGCTTTTTCATCTTGTCGTCCTTGCTTATCGAGTTTGTATAGTACGACCGACTTGCAAGTATTTCACGATTCGGGAAGTTTCCATGTTGTTGCTCCTCCGTTGCTATTGTAGTGATAGATTTTATCTTCCTGCTCCGGATTCCATGGTATAAATACGGTTTGATCGATCAACACCGGTTTGCCATTCCGTTCTATAATATGTTGATCGCCTTGCTTGCGTGAAACAACCTGTTGCTCAAATAATACTTCATTATCGCTGATTTGCTTTATTTTGTGGTGCATCAGATAACGATAAGGCAATTGCTTTGTAAAGAAGTTCTGTATAACTTGGTTGAAGTCTCGTCCTTTTTGCCAACCCATAAATCCGATTTCTGCACTGCGGCTATATCCTCCCATCAACAAGGGATGTGCATCAAATCCGTCTCGGGTTGTGTGCAATACAAAGCGGGAAATCATGCTATTTGCCCCGGACACATGATGAATCCATGGAGATTGTCGGTAAAAGATATCTGAATCTTCGGTCCATATAACCCACTTGTTATCGTTGAATAGTTTTGCGGTATTGTATGCCAGGTAACGATGTTCTCGGTAGGTATCAATGTAAATAAACGACAAGTGTGGCAGGTCTGTTTTCAGTTGCGTCAATCTGTTTTCGAACGACCCACTAATCACATCGCGCTCTTTGTTGATCAGATAAGCTTGATCGAGCCATGCCCAACCCGGTATATCGGTTATGATATCTCCATTATAGGCTTTTGCTTCGGGATAAGCCTCGCTTTGATTGATATGCAGACCAATTGCGGCATTGTATGCTTTCGCTTTTTGAGTAAGTAGTTGTAAATCGGAAAGACCTCCGGCACGAGTATTGTAATTGCCTGCATAGTCGGGATGGCTACTGTCGTGACCTTCTCCTTGGTATCCCTTCAGCTCGAGCATCTGACCAAAGCCGTCGGTTGCATTGTAGAAGCGCTTGATGTTGTCGAGTTGACGTGCAAACGGATATTGAGCTCCACTTGCAAAGTTCATGGTGATCGTTGTGTAGCTATTACGAACCATGTCTGCTCCGTATGGTTGCTCTATTACATCGGCTAATGCACCTGCTGCATCTTGCCAATCGACTTTACCATCCGCATTACGATCTTCGGTAAGGATGATCTTCATTTCCGGCATCGGCACTTGCTTGCCGTCGTGTCCCCGACAGATCCATTCATTGGAAGAAAGAAACGTACGCTTACCATCTGTGCGATAGGCCGCTTGATGTGCGTTGTAAAGAGAATTATTGTCGAGCGTAGCGGCAATGCTAGTATTGTTTAGAATGGCAATGGAGGCAGACCTGTTTTTTGCAGTAGTGGCAATCGTATCCAATGCTATAAATTGATCGCTTGCCACATCTTTTGCCAATGAGAGCATTGCCCCCTTTTCTTGATTGTCCAACGAAATAAGATCTTGCTTGTAGAAGGCAAATGTACGCACAGGTGTATCTTGTGGTTCTTTTAAATTAGACACTTCCATTTGCAAGGCATCATTGTCTAGTCGGAAGGTAGTTACGAAAGACACGCCTGCGCCAACAGCTTCACAATTATACACGACTTTATCGGTGGACTTTACGGCTTTTGTTTTGAGTGGATAAGGCAATCCGTTGATCAATACATAAGGTGCAACGTGCGTAGCCCCGGCAACCGTTTTCCCTGATGGTAAGCGATAAGATACAACGGTAGGATACTCATTGTCGAAAACTACTGCCAAGGATTGGTTGGATAGTTGCAATTGCTTACCGGCAACTTTACGTTGTTTGGTTTGCGGAAGGTTACACACGGAAATTTGATGGGCAATAATATCACCACCATCGTAGGCTTTGAGATACAATGGTTGCTGCTTGAGGTGATTGATATCAATATCTGTTTCGGTAATCTTCTCTCCATCCACATAAATGGAAAGTACTCCATTGAGCCCTACAATACGCAGGTTGCGTTTATAGTCTTTGTAGAACTTGGCGATATCTTTGGTGATAAGCTCTTGTGAGTCTTTTGTTTTCTTGATCCAGTGCGAATAACACAAAACGTCGCTTGTAAGGTCGCATCCTACAAACATGGCGTTGTTTTGGGTAGAGTCGCCTAGTATAATCCCGAATTTAGATAGCGAATTTGAAGGTTCCAACTCTAGATCGACAACGAAGTTTGCGTCAACTGATCCAATCGGAACAATGCATTCGGTTCCTTTCGTTGACTTTACTTCGATATTGTGTGCCTTAAATACTTCGTTACATTTCTTACTTCCGGTATCAGCCCACGCTGTATTGAGTATGCCGCAAAAGGACATGCCGCTAAGTATTAATATAAATTTATTCATGGTCGTAAATGTTGATGGTATTAGCAATATTGCACCTTCCTTATTTTAAAGGAGTGAAGGTATAAGTTACTCCTTGTTGTGTAGTCAGGGTTAGCTTGTCTCCTCGCTGAGTCGTACTTTCCCCAGCTTTGGAAGTAATCTTAACTGCTTTATCTTTCCATGGATTCTGCAAAACAAGTGGTCTTCCTTGCTCACTGATGATCGTTACAGGGCCTATTACTCCTCCTTTGATTTGTGCAGAAACGAGAAAAGCTCCTTCAACGCGGATGCGCTCAAAGGTAGCATCTTGATCTTTTGGCCATACAGGAAATATGCGAACTATATCTTGATGCCCCATGCATAACATTTCATTGATAGTGTTGGGTGTGGTACTAAAGTTCTCGATTCCATGCGGATTGTTTCGCTGAAATCCATTCGGATAGGTATTGTTCACATACTGATTTAACTTGGTAAGGATGGTATCGGCATTGTATCCCACTCGCACGGCTGCCGGAAAGAAACTATTGGATCCGTTAAAGTCGATCCATCGTTGCATTACGTCGATGGTGTTCTGAGCTGTTTCGAGTTGTGTAGTTTCGCTTGCCAATCCGATTTGTCCGGCCGGATAGATATGCTGGATACCGAGCGTATTATCGCCCCACCAGTCTACGCCTTTTTCAGTATACCGAAATACGGTTTTTCCGTCACGCTGTTGTAAAGGAAAGTCGGATAGCTTCGCTTTTAGATCTGCCCATACTTCTCTAGATACGGCATCTTCATTTAAATATTCGTTCATATCGATGGCGGTTTGAAGCACCATGCGTGCCAATCCGAGTGAAAGAATCGGATTCATCGTTCCTATCGTGCCTTCGTGAATAGCATCGTTGTATATAACATAACGGTCGCCTTGTTTCGATACATACCCTTTCCAGAAATTGGCAACTCCTTTGACAAACGGATATACACGTTGCGCATATGACTTATCCCATGTACGGTAAAAGTGCATAGACATATTCACAACAACATACGAGGAATTGCTCTTTTGCCCCATAAAGAAACCGCCGCCCTGTACATGTTCTTCTTTAATCCAACCACTGTAATAGTTCTCCATAAATGTATCACGTCGGCATGTTTCAATACCTAAAGGACCTGCTCCTACGGGCAACATAATGCCGTCTTTAATTCCTGTAACACGTAGCGAGTAATGCTTTCCTCGTTCTAACTGAGGCAACATTGTGTTTGTATAAGGCATTGCTTGCTCTAGTCTGTTTGCAGAGTAAAGTGCATAGTAAGGGGCGATATGATTGTAGTTGAGATGATAGTCTCCATTCCAAAACGGACGTTCTTTGGTTATCCAAGAACCAAAAATAGATGGTGCGAAGTCTGCGTCGCGACTGCACGAACCCATTCCATATAACGATAAATAATAGTGTTTCTCGATCTCTTTATCTGGTATAGATACGTATGACATGTTCCAATAGTTATTCCACCATTGCTCGTGCTTTTCTTGCAATGCTTTCAAATCGCCTTTCTCTATTGATGCAACTTTTGAAGTTACTGCTTCTACGCAATCGGGAGTTTTAAAGTCGCTCGATACCGCGCATATAATATGGATTGGTTTACCTGATTGCAACTCAAACGTACAATCATCCTTATCTAATATGCGCAATGCGATGGCTGCGCGTGTTGGTATATCTACCTCTTCAACAAAGCCTCGTTCCAATACTTCGATATTGCTTGCATGTTTTTTTAAAGAAGTCACTGTTGGAAATACGCGTTCGAGGGGTAGACGGTTTACAATCTCTTGTCCTTCTTCCGGCAAACTCAAGCCTAGGCTTCCTTTCATCGTTCCTCCTCCTTGCAGTTTCAGTTCGATTAGCAGCAAATCTTCAGTAGCATTTACATACGTTGTATAAGTTACGGTTTGCTTTCCTTTCGTGAAAGTTGCAGTAGTAGATGCATTGTCTAACCGTTGCTCTACTTTATAACTCGCATTTTGCAAGGCGGGAATAGAGAGCTTTACTTTTCCCAATACAGCAGGATAAGAAGCATCGAGTGCTGACTTTAGTCGCCAGAAGTCGTTTCGTGTAATGTAGAATAATTGTTCGTCGGGAGTTCCGGCTAAAGCCACAGCTATGCTGCCATTCCCCAATAGAGGAGCATCAACTGAGTGTTGAACAGGTATTTTTACCGGAGGTGTATCAAACTGAATCGTATGTTTGGATACAATATCTAATGCTTTGCAGTTCTGCTTCTGTGCTACACAAGGAAATGCAAAGCTACAAACCAATACAAATGTGGCTATTTTATTTATCATGGTATATACGTCGTTAAATTTTTATTGTTAGCTAAAGATGGTAATCAGATCAGGCCTAGTGCAATCAATTTGCAACCTTATGCGTTAGTTTTGTCAAAAATAATAATCTTTTTTTACAACAAACGAAGAATTGTACAAAATACACCATCTAAACACTAAAAACAGCGTATAAATGTCTTATTTACCCTTATTATTAGATTTATATCTGTTATATGCGTGTTGTTTTAGCTCATATATTATAAAATTACACATCGCTTTCGAGCAGCTCCATTATCTGTTCGGGTGTCATATAGATTCGCTTTTTAAAGTCTTTGTATGCCTGCGTTGCAAAAGGTGATTCAAACATTGAATAAGTTGCCCATTCATATAATTGCCATCCTAAACCGTGAGCTGCTGTCATAGAATCAATCTTATGCTCTAATTTTCGTTTGTAATTATCCTTCAAATAACCTAATCCTGTTTTAACGACTCCTCCTAATGTTTTATTTTCAAAGTCAACGACATGTGCTAACTCATGTCCAATAACGCCAATCTGAGCATTGAAAGGAACATCTTCTAATAAAATACCGTCAAAATTATCTTTATTATTAATCAAGATATAATATGTTCGTTCTCCTGAAAATAATGAGGATATTTTTGGTCGACAAGCCATTGTAGTCTGTTCCTTTGAGAACTTAAGCTCTATAACAACATCTTTCAATTCGGGATAATGTGATAATGCTAGCAAAAATTGTTGTTCATATTCTTGGGGATACTCCTTGTTCTTTCCGTACTCAATACGCAAATCTTCCAGCTCTGTATGTGTTAACGTATCATAGTACTTTGTTTGTTGAGCCCAAAGTGTAAGAGTCGAAAATAAGACAACTAGAAATAAGAATATTCTTCTTACCATTGATATGATAATTAAAAGTTACTTTTTGCGAATATAGATAGGTTGCTGCAAATAACAAACGGCCTTTATTATTCTTTGTATTTTATTCAGAGTCTATCCCTCAAATATTTATAATCTTGTATAATGAATCGTATTAAGTCTATAGAATAAAGCATGTTAATATTGCTCAACATCTATCTTTATTCTTTTGCAGCAGCAATCATCCTGCCTACCTCTTGAAGTGTTTTTACATCTATCTCTCTGATATTTCCATCGTAATTTGGCCCAACATTCAAAGAAAAGATATTTCCACACTTCACTGCACCATTATAATCTTCATATATTCTTTGTGCTGAAATACATAGAGTATCATGCATAGGCAACGAATAAAACCAATCTGCACCGCCTTCTCTTTTCGGTAAAATAGGATAAGTAAACTCTGCTACATAATATCCTTTGTATTGTTTCTCATTTTCTCCGGCATCTTCTACCCAAGTAAGTCCATCTCCACCAATAGGCCCCGGAGCTCCACGCTCTCGCAAACTAAGTCTGCCGGCTGGCTCTAATGCATTGAACCCACAGAATGTATTTGGCTGAAATTGATGTACCCACTCTACAGTTTCATGATGACTCAATCCTCCATCTCCTACTGCTGCATCAAACCAAATAAACTCAATTGGTCCGTAATTTGTTAGTAATTCCTTTAGTTGTGCTTTCTTCATTTCAGGATTTGAGCCTCCTTTCATCCAACCACCTCGCTCTGCTCCTTCCCAGTTCCAATCTCCTTCCGAAAAGTACAATGCAAGCTTTATCCCATATTTATCACAAGACTTACGTAACTCATTCAATACATCTAATTGAATTGGTGCATTGATCGATTTAAGATCTGTGGTTTGCGTATCCCACAAACAAAAACCATCATGATGCTTAGTCAAGAAAAGTATGTAATTCATCCCTGCTTCTTTTGCTGTTTTTGCCCACTGATCGGTATTACATCCCGTAGCCTTGAAAAAATCAGGACCAAGCACTTCACCTGTCCACTCTTTCCCCGAGAAAGTACTAAAAGACCAACAAATAAACATACCGAAACGCATATCTTGAATTTCTTTTGCACGAAGAGAATCGGATATGATAGTCACAGATGTCTCGTGTTTAGATTTTGTAAATGAACAACTTGTAGCTAAAAAAGAAACCGTAATACCGCAAACTAGCAGCTTTAATAATACTTGAGGAATCATGGTATTCATAGTGTTATAATTTAGTGTAATAGAATCACTTGCTAAAAACGTCTTGAGATATACTCATTTATTAAGTAAGCAAATATAGTTTTTTACATATTACAAACAACGATCTATCTAACCTTTCTAATATTAAGTAGAAGATTACTAACTGCATATATTTCAACACGCAATCTTTAGATCATTATTATATATATATTTTTTTTCGTAACATTGTAGTATTGTAACTTTAACACGATCATGAAACATTCAATTATTTCTTTAATGCTGTTTTTGTCAGCATCTTTATCGGCAAAAACAATTGTTGTAAAATACACAACTGACGATGCTACTCAACGTATACAGTCGGCCATTGATGAAGCTCGAAAAGATAAAGGTAAACCTGTAACCATCCGATTAGAGAGTGGTAACTATCACATCAGCAGAACAAATTCATCAAAACATTTGTACTTTGTCTCAAATACGGCTAGCGAAAGTGAAAATCCTGATCAAACCAAACACATTGGCTTATGGATTAAAGACATGAAAAACTTAACTATTGATGGTAATGGAGCCTGCCTGGTTACCCATGGTGAAATGACACCTTTCGCCATCGACAAAAGTGAAAATATCACCATTAAGAATATTTCAATAAAGGCATCTGATCCTACTGTCCCTGAAATGACAGTAACAGAACGTGGCGACAAATATATCGTAGCAAAAGCGCATCCGCTTAGTAAATATCAAATTACAAATGACATGTTTGCATGGATTGGAGAAAGCTGGACTTTGACCGGAGGTATAGCCCAACTATACGATCCGGAAACAACATTAAACATCCGCCATTCGTCCCCTTTAAGTAATCTTGATAAGGCAATCGAACTTGAACCCGGACTTATCCGTTTCAACTATAAAGACAAGGCTCCAATGTGTAAACCGGGACAAGTTTTTCAAATGCGTGATGGGATTCGTGACGAGGTAGCCGGCTTGGTAAATCTAAGCAAGAATATTCGTTTGCAAAATATCGGTTTCCATTTCATGGGCAACTTCGGAATTGTTTCTCAAGTTTCGGAGGATCTGATTTACGATCGTTTACTTTGCGAACCCGAGTATGGTAAAGGTCGCACGGATGTTGGTTTTGCTGATTTCCTCCAATTCTCGGGCTGTAAAGGAAAGATAAAAATAGCGAACTCTCGTTTTATTGGCGCACATGATGATCCGATCAATATTCATGGCACACATTTGCGTATCGTAGAATACCCGGCTCCTAATCAAATCAAGATATGCTATATGCATCATCAGACTTATGGTCTTGAACAGTTCTTCGCCGGAGACGATATCGACATTGTAGACGCTAACTCTCTTTTATGCATGCAACAAGTTAAAATCAGGAAAGTAGAACGACTCAACGATCGAGAAATCTTATTAACCTTAAAATCTGTTGCTTCGGAAAACGTTAAAACAAAGTCTGATGTTGTCGTGGAAAATACAACATGGACACCAGAAGTTGAAATCAATAATAACTTCTTTGCGAGTATTCCAACACGAGGTATTTTAGTTACAACACGAAAAAAGGTCATTATTGAAGATAATATATTCTTAAGAATGCCAATGAGCGCAATATTAATTGCAAATGAAGGTAGAAGTTGGTTTGAGTCGGGCCCAGTTGCAGACGTAACCATTCGTAACAATCAATTTATAGAATGCGGTAGTCCTGTTATTTGTATCGCTCCTGAAAATGGGAAATATGAAGGTGCAATACATAAAAATATAACCATCTGTGATAATCGCTTCGACTTGCTCAATGCTGATGCAATCTTTGCCAAAGCAACAGACGGCCTTATCGTAAAAGATAATTTCTTTATCACAAATAGTTCAACCAAAGAGGTGTCTCAATTAATTAGGACCGAACAATGTGAAAATGTCATCGTAAAAAACAATCGAATTGAAGCTCTTTAATGACAGAATTAAAGGTACTCCAATAATCACACGGCTCGAAGTTAACCTTCGGGCCGTTGTTGTATAATCTTAATTCCCCAATAAAAAGTGTAGAACTATTCTACGTAACCACATCTATTTCTACACTTTCTAGAGTAGTCTCCAACATACCAAAACAACAAAACACCACTGAATTACAAATAATTAAACCCAAACAGCAACTCCTTCAAAAAACGATGGCACGGTTTTCTCATTAATATAAGTGTAAGGCGCTTTCAAAGTTTCCGTTTAAACAAGAAGAATTTTGAAACTATTAAAACAAACAGTTATGAAGAAGTTATTATTTGCAATCTCCCTTGTATCTGGTATCGGATGTACAACAAATGAAGCACAAACACCTGTAAAATCTC
>CAMTPD010000029.1 GCA_947074265.1 uncultured Porphyromonadaceae bacterium | reverse complement strand
CCTTGCCAAGGTTAGGGTCGCGGGTTCGAGTCCCGTCTTTCGCTCTTAGCGTTCACCTCCAAGAGGTGGACGCTTTTTTTATGCCACATACTCAACGGAATCCGGAGTTGTGCACTCCAAATCCCATTCTCCTTTCATTTACTCCATCCAGATGCCATGTTTGAAAAGCTGAAACCATTTGTTGATCACACCCTCCTCGGAAGGATCAAGTTGGGTTAATATTGCTTTTGCAAATTCGATCGGGTAAATACCACCCGCAGTAATGATGTTTTGATCCGCTACAGCCTCCGCTTCCACATAGTTTTCGTCACCTTTGTAATTCGTAGCCATTTGCTTGAGGTAGAACAATACATTACTTGTGTGCTTTACCGAGTCGAGAAGTTCAAGTTGGGCAAGGCGTGTGGTAGCGCCGCATATTGCAGCTACAGCTTTTCCTTGCTTCGTCATTCCCTCGATCAAGTCGTCAACCTCACGCAGTTCCCCCTTTTCCCATGCATATCCGCCCGGTAATATCAACAAGTCGGCAGTGTCGACACTTACTTCACCTAGCGATTTGCTCGGAAGTACATTCAGGCCTCCCATCGAGACTACTGGTTTTCCATCTGTCGAGAAATAAAGAACCTCATAATCGGAGCGTTTTCTTAGCTCGGGAGCGATAAATGAAATTTCCCAATCGGAATAGCCGTCGAAAAGGAAAATAAGTATTTGCTTCTTCATTATTTAATAGCGTTAACTTGATTGTTTTATTACGTTAGCATGTAAAGATAGTATTTGTGAGGCTTGATAATGACTCAATCAGGTTGTATCTTTGGTAAAGGAAAAAGAAAACACAAACATAGAAAAAAGAGCAGCAAATGAAAGTATTGATATTATGCACCGGAAATAGTTGCCGCAGTCAGATGGCGCACGGCTTTATGCAATCGTTCGATAAGTACATGATCGTATGCTCGGCAGGTACGCAAGCAGCCGGAAAATTGAACGAAGGAGCCGTAAAAGCAATGGCCGAAGTCGGGATTGATATTTCGGGACATACCTCAGATGCGGTAGAGAAATACTTGGGCGAAAGTTGGGACTATGTGATCACCGTATGCGGAGGAGCCAACGAAACATGCCCGGCATTCACAGGCAAGGTAAAGCATCGTGTACATTTGGGATTCGACGATCCGTCGCACGCTACAGGTACGCCCGAATTTATCGAAAGCGAGTTTCGCCGCGTAAGAGACGAGATCAAGCAGCGATTTTATCGCTTTTATATAGACGAAATCAAAGGAGATCAGTCGTGTCCTTGTGGGGCAAACGACTTTTGTCAGTGTGAATAAAGCAAAACAAACGGCCTAAAATAAGACAGGACACTTGCCATTGAGCAAGTGTCCTGTTGTTTTTATATACACAAAAGTGTGTTATCTTTTTGGTTTAGCTGAGGCAGAATACGATTTGTTTTTGCCTTTGCGTTTGATGGCACGAAGGTGTGCCTTGTTACGAGTTTTCTCTTTGTTGAGCGATGGGATAGCACATAGCTCTTCAAAGCTTAAACCTTTGCGCTTTTGATCGCGAACTTTTTCTTTCGTTGTTAAGCTCATAAAGATTAAATTGATGATTCGGAATTAATACTTACAAATTTACGCAAAAATCGTGACTTATACGCAGCATGACAAAAGAATAGATTTATTTATCCTCCTTAACAAGTTGGCAGATACCAAATCGCAACCTCAATAACTGAACACATCCATTGCAATCGGTCGTTGTAGAGGTTGTTGCGATCGTAGCGAAACGTTGTTCGTGGCGCAAAGGTCTTCTCGAATATAACTTTATTATTGACCGGGTTATTGTACATTGTCGAAAATAAGTATCCTGAGCTCAACTGATTAAAACAGAGTGTATTTGTGCGCATAACCGCTTGTTTTTGGCTCGTTGATGCAAATGGGCGAGCATTTGTTGCCTTACGTTTTGCAACGAATACCAGAGTTTGCCTAACGCATGAGGTTTAAGTGTTATAGAAAAGAAGCTTCAAGACTATCTTGATGCAAATAAAAACAACAAAACAACAGCATCTTGTGTTTTCTCAACTCGTCCAGAATGCGATCTGTGTAGAGGTCGCTGTATAATGAGTGAGGCGATTTAGCCTCGTAGAGTTGAGGCGGAGTGTTTACAATGAAAACGATTTTCAGTTACGGTGAAGACTGTTTTTAGTTATAACGAAGAGTGAAAACAGTCTTCGAGGAAAACGAAAATACTATTCGTGGTGAGTGAAAATGGTATTCGTGAAAACCTAAAAACATCTCTGCGAAGACAAAAAAACGATTCGAAAAAACCTCATTTGGTCTTTTTCGAAAGCAAAAGAGCTTTTTTCAAGAACCATGCATGCTTTTATCGAGAACCAAGCAAGCTTTTTGGGCAAAACTAGTTACGTTTTTGCCTGTTTTATCCCTTTTTCTTTCAATAGTACCAAATGCAGGTAGCCAAAACGCGGTTTGCATCTGCCGAAAACCCGATTTTCTGAAGCTCAAAATCAAGCCGAAACACTCAATCTAGCGCGCAAAATCTCTATAAATACGCTAAAAAGAAGACCTGAAAACACCGCAGCGTTTCTGCGCAACGTAGGCTTCGTGTAAATTTTGAGAAAATGAGGGCAGCAAAACAATTTGTCGGTGCGAAGAAAGAAACCATTTGATTTATTCTTTTTTCAGAAGTAGAAAGCATCTTTTTTTCTTCAATTAATCGTAATTTTGCGGCATGAAAAATAAGGTACAGATTACATTGCCTGCGGAGTGGTATCCGCAGAGTGCCGTGCAGCTTACCTGGCCGCACGAAGAAACCGATTGGTTTTCTATTCTTGATGAAGTAATACCTTGCTTCGTAGAGATTGCCAAAGCAGTTGTGAGACATGAGAATCTCATAATTGTTTGTCAGGATGTAGATCTAGTAAAGACACAACTGGGAGACGACATCGATTACTCTCGCGTGATCTTTAAAACCATGCCAACGAACGATACCTGGGCGCGCGATCATGGTGCGATAACAGTGTTGGAAGATGGCGTGCCGGCGATTTACGATTTCACTTTCAATGGATGGGGAATGAAGTTTGCTGCCGGTCTCGACAACCAAATCACACGCAACCTGCATGCTCAAAACACTTTCGCCTCTGACGTAGCATACAAAAACAAGCTTAGCTTTGTGCTCGAAGGCGGCAGTATCGAAAGCGATGGCAAAGGAACACTGCTTACTACGGCAGAGTGTTTGCTTTCTGTAAACCGAAACGAACACATGTCGAAAGAAGAAGTTGAGCAATATCTGAAAGAAACACTAGGCTTTGACCGAATCTTGTGGTTAAATCACGGTTACCTTGCCGGAGATGATACCGACAGTCACGTGGATACGTTGGCACGTCTTTGCGACGAACAAACAATTGCTTACGTAAAATGTGACGACCCTACCGACGAACACTACGAGGCTCTTGCACGTATGGAGGAAGAATTGGAATCGTTTACTACCCGCGACGGTAGCCCGTATCGCCTGATCGAACTACCTATGGCCGATGCCGTAGAATACGACGGCGAGCGAATCCCTGCAACGTATGCGAATTTCCTCATCATCAACAACGCGGTGCTATTGCCTTTCTACAACGCTCCGGTAAAGGACGAATTGGCACG
The DNA here is from genome assembly GCA_947074265.1 of uncultured Porphyromonadaceae bacterium. Taxonomy (GTDB): domain Bacteria; phylum Bacteroidota; class Bacteroidia; order Bacteroidales; family CAMTPD01; genus UBA12018. The sequence goes on along the minus strand of CAMTPD010000029.1, from coordinate 5,560 downwards.
TCAGGTGCTACAAGCCGCATTCCCCGATCGTGAAGTTATCGGCATCGATTGCTCGGCATTGATCAAGCAGCATGGGTCGCTTCACTGCGTTACAATGCAGTATCCGAAAGATGTAGTGGTGAAATAACAGAAAAACAAGAATAAGATGAAGACACTAAAGGTTGGTATTGTTCAGCAAACGAACACTGCCGATATTCAACATAATATAGAGAAATTAAAAAGCAATATCCGCGAGGCGGCAGCGCAAGGTGCCGAACTTGTTGTATTGCAGGAGTTGCACAATGGATTGTATTTTTGCCAAGTAGAGGATACGAACAACTTTGATCAGGCCGAAACCATTCCGGGCCCATCTACCGAAACTTTCGGTGCGTTGGCAAAGGAGTTGGGCATCGTACTTGTGCTTTCTCTTTTCGAAAAGCGTGCGCCGGGCCTTTATCACAATACTGCTGTAGTGTTGGAGAAAGACGGTTCTATCGCGGGCAAATACCGCAAGATGCACATTCCGGACGACCCTGCTTACTATGAAAAGTTCTACTTCACTCCGGGCGATCTTGGCTTTGAGCCGATCCAAACTTCGGTAGGTAAGCTTGGCGTATTGGTATGTTGGGATCAATGGTATCCCGAAGCTGCGCGCCTAATGGCAATGCGCGGTGCCGACGTGCTTATTTATCCTACGGCTATCGGTTGGGAATCTTCTGACAAACCGGAAGAGAAACAACGCCAAAAAGATGCGTGGGTGATTTCGCAACGCGGGCATGCCGTGGCAAACGGATTGCATGTGATTTCGGTAAACCGTACCGGACACGAAGAAGATCCTTCGGGACAAACCAACGGCATTCAGTTTTGGGGTAACTCATTCGTTGCCGGTCCGCAAGGCGAATTCGTAACAGAGCTATCAAACGATAAAGAAGAAGTGTGCGTAGTAGAGCTTGATATGCTTCGCTCGGAGCAAGTGCGCCGCTGGTGGCCTTTCTTCCGCGATCGTCGTATCGACGCGTTTCAAGGACTTACGCAACGTTTTCTTGATTAAAATATAAAAAGGTCAGATTCGGATGGGAGGGAGACTCTCCGTTCGAATCTGCTTTGTTTTAGCTATACGCCCTAATGAATTTTATAGACAATACAAAAGCGTGCGAGTTGATGAATGCATATACATCGGCTCGCACTCCTTATATCTTCATAATCGATTACAAGATGCAACAATGTTGCGTGTTGCGGTATGACGAGGTAGATGCAAGCGAATGTTTGTACCACTTCGAAGGTGTAACCAATTGCACCGAAGAGGTTGGGGGGGGAGCTGCCTGCCAGTGGTTGCCTCAGTTTATGTCTTTTGTCGATTATGCTGCTTGCTTCGATGTGGTAATGCGCGGACTTCGTCGCGGAGACTCATTCTTAACCAACCTCACTGTTGCTACACCTGTGCAAACAAATAAAGACTTGAAGTCGTTATTCTCTCTTGCAAAGGCTCGTTACAAGATGTGGGTAAAAGATTGTTTTGCTTTCTTTTCGCCCGAAATATTTGTGAAGGTCGAGGGAGACAGCATTGCGAGTTATCCGATGAAAGGTACCATCGATGCGTCCATTCCCAATGCTTACAACGTGATCTTGAACGATGAAAAAGAAAAGGCAGAGCACGCTACGATTGTCGATCTCATCCGCAACGATTTGAGCATTATTGCAAGCGATGTACACGTGGCGCGTTATCGCTATGCCGACTTGATACATACAAACCGTGGCGACTTGCTGCAAATCAGTTCGGAGGTAACCGGCAAATTGCCACACGATTGGCAACAACAATGGGGCGATTTGTTTTTCAAGTTATTGCCTGCAGGTTCTATTTGCGGAGCGCCTAAGCCTCGAACGCTCGAAATCATCGATGAGGCTGAAACCTCTCCGCGCGGATTTTATACCGGCGTTGCGGGATATTACGATGGCAGTGTCTTTAATAGTGCGGTGATGATACGTTTTATTGAGCAAGCGGCAGCGGGGTTGGTATTTAAAAGTGGCGGCGGGATTACATTTCAAAGTGATGCGCGCAGCGAATACGAAGAGATCAAACAGAAAACCTATATACCGGGAGTAAAACAATGAAACAGCAGTTTATAGAAACCATTTGCTTGAAAAACGGATCTTTTCAAGCGCTCGACTGGCATCAGGCTCGAGTAGATCGCGTATTTGCAGAGGCTTTTCCGGGTACAAACGCCTTTGATGTGGTGCGTGTGTTGTCTCAAAATCCGTGTATGCTAACCACCGAAAATGAGTCTGACCGCATTCGTTGCCGCATGTTGTATGATCAAGATGAGGTAAGTGTTTCTTATTTTCCCTATCACATTCGCCCGGTTTCGTCGTTGATGCTTGTAGAAGCCAACGAGATTGATTACCATTTGAAGTTTGCCGACCGAAGCCAATTAGATGCTTTATTTGCTCTGCGTGGCAACTGCGATGATGTGCTTATTGTGAAAGACGAGCTCGTTACCGATACCTCTATCGGCAATGTTGCTTTGTACGACGGAGTGCAATGGTTTACACCTGCCAAGCCACTTTTGCGAGGCACAAAACGTGCGCAATTGCTTGCAAGCGGGCTTTTGCAAGAGCGCGAGATCAAAAAAATAGATCTTTATTCATACAAATATATCTCTGTAATCAATGCTATGATCGATCTTGAAGAGGTTGTTGTAGAGCCCAATACCCACATAAGGGGATAATGACTTACTTGAATTACTGTTTTTTAATTGCTTTTAGGTATTTGTTAAATTGAAGTCTATCCGTATCTTTGTACTTGAAATCACAAAAGATTGTTCGCTTGAAAAGACACATGTTACATATCACCCGCTGGTTTTTGCCAATACTCTTCATGGCGTATTTTGGCATTGTCAGTTTCTTTATGCACGTGCATATTGTAAATGGTGTAACTATTGTGCATTCTCACCCTTTTTCTTGTGATGGTAACGTACCGATGGATCACTCGCACTCGAGCAGTGAGGTTCAACTATTTATTCACCTATCACAGTTTGCTGCTTTAGACGGAGCAGTGTCGCAATTGCATATCAGTGCCGAGATGTTATTGCTTCGCACGCTAGAGATCGTAATTCCGACCACTTCGCATACTACTACAGTTTGTGCTGTCCTTTCATGGAGAGCTCCTCCTTTTTTTGGCTTAAGTTTTAATAGTTAATGGTTTACCTGCCACAATTGAAGTGGATGGGATAACTACGTCGTTACGTAAAGATTGTAACGACTCAGGATTAGTACGTCTTGTTGGCTTCTGTGGCTAGCAATAGACGTGGTATATATCTATAACTTTTATTTCCGCTTAAACCGATTTTTAAATGAGAAACAGACTATCAGTGCTTTTTATGCTCCTTGTTGTATCATTGAGTGTAATGGCAGAGAATCATGCCGATTCGAACAAAAAAAATGAAGTCCATATCTTTGGACACGTTATCGATAAGAAAACAAAAGAACACCTACCATATATCAACGTCATCGTAAAAGGAACCACAATTGGGGTTACCACCGATGGCACCGGACATTATTCGCTTACTAATGTTCCTGCAGGCAAGCAAGTTTTGGTTGCAAAAGCATTGGGTTACGGTACAGTTGAAAAGCCAATCGATGTAAAAGAAGGAAAAAGCCTGGAGGTTAACTTCGAGATCGACGAAGATGTAATCTCGCTTGATCAAGTGGTGGTTTCTGCAAACAGAAACGAAACTACCCGTCGTATTGCTCCTACATTGGTAAACGTCCTTGATGCAAAGATGTTTGAGAAAACAAATGCTTCGTGTCTTGCCGAAGGGTTAAACTTTCAGCCGGGTGTGCGCGTGGAAAACAACTGTCAGAATTGTGGTTTTCAACAAGTGCGTATCAATGGTTTGGAAGGTCCTTATACACAAATCTTAATTGATAGCCGTCCTATCTTTAGCGCGCTTACAGGTGTGTATGGTCTGGAACAAATCCCGGCTAATATGATTGAGCGTGTTGAGGTAATGCGCGGCGGTGGTTCTGCTTTGTTTGGCTCGTCTGCTATCGCGGGTGTTGTAAACATTATTACCAAAGAGCCTATTCGCAATACGGCTTCGTTGTCGCACAACCTGACAATGATTGGTGGTACCAGACCTGAGAATGCAACTTCTTTGAATGCTTCGATGGTAACACCGGATAATAAAGTAGGACTTTATTTGTTTGGTCAATCGAAGTACAGAGCTGCTTACGACCACGATGGCGACGGATATACGGAGCTTGGTAAATTGAATGCGCGTACGCTTGGTTTCAGAACTTACTACAAAACGTCTGCTTATTCGAAGTTGACGCTCGAATATCACAACATGCACGAGTTTCGTCGTGGTGGAAACAAATTAAATGAGCAACCTCACGATGCGGATATTGCCGAACAAACCGAGCACAACATCAATGGCGGTGGCTTGAAGTTTGATTTGTTTTCGAAAGATTACAAACACAGATTGAATGTGTACACTTCGATGCAACATACCGATCGTAACAGCTATTACGGTACAGGTCAAGATATCAATGCTTACGGACATACAACGGATCTTACTGCTGTTGCAGGTGCTCAATATTCGTTGTCTATGGATAAGCTTTTGTTTATGCCTGCTGAATTTACCGGAGGTTTCGAATACAACTACGACAAACTTCACGATATTATGAAGGGGTACAACCGCGATTTGGAGCAGAAAGTACAGATTGGTAGTGTCTTTTTGCAGAATGAATGGAAAACAGATCGTTGGGGCTTCTTGATTGGCGGACGCTTGGATAAGCATAGTTTGATTGATCATGTGATCTTTAGCCCACGTGCTAATGTGCGTTTCAATCCGACTGCCGATATCAACATGCGTATGAGTTATTCATCTGGATTCCGTGCTCCGCAAGCATTCGACGAAGATTTGCACATTGCCGCAGTAGGTGGTGAGGCTATGATTATCGAGCTTGATCCGAATTTGAAAGAAGAGAAGTCGCAAAGTATTAGTACTTCTGTCGATTTTTATCATATGTTTGGTCGCGTTCAAACGAACTTTATGGTGGAAGGTTTTTATACCATATTGAAAGATGCGTTTGTGCTGGAGTCAATGGGCGAGAGTCCCGAAGGTATTCAAATCATGGAACGCCGCAATGGTTCAGGTGCTAAGGTGATGGGTATTAACCTAGAAGGTCGTGCGGCTTTCAATGCTTGGTTGTCTTTGCAAGCAGGTGCTACTTTGCAACGTAGCAGATACAACGAACCGGAACAATGGAGCGACAATCCGAACGTAGAACCTCAACGCAAGATGTTCCGTTCGCCGGATACTTACGGTTATCTTTCTGCATCGTTCGGCCCTATTCGTAATTTCTCTGCATCGGTAACCGGTACATATACCGGAAGCATGTTGGTGCAACACATGGCCGGATTTATTCCTGAAGATAGAGAAGAGACTACACCCGATTTCTTTGATATGGGTGTGAAGTTGAGCTATAATATTCCTTTAACGAAGTTTGTAAACTTTGAAGTTTCTGCCGGCGTGAAGAATATCTTCAACGCTTATCAAAAAGACTTTGACCAAGGAGA
>CAMTPD010000028.1 GCA_947074265.1 uncultured Porphyromonadaceae bacterium | reverse complement strand
GAACTTCTTGCTCCGGTACAACAAAAGATTGCTGACGCGATCAAAGCTGTAGGTACTGAAAACGGTTTTGCGTATCTTCTAGAAAACAATCCACAGATTGTATTATTTGTTGGTACAGGCGCAGTTGATGCAACTCCACAAGTAAAAGCAAAACTTGGTTTGAAATAATCAGCAACACGATATTACATTACGAAAGGATGCCCGCACAACAGGCATCCTTTCTTTTATTCATGCAATTGTTATGCAGTTATCATCCAAACCGGGACCAATCGGTTTGTTCGACTCCGGCTATGGGGGACTTACCATCCTGGACAAAATAAAAGAACATCTTCCTCAGTACGATTACCTTTACTTGGGCGACAATGCGCGTGCACCCTACGGCTCGCGTTCGTTCGAAGTCGTATATGAATTTACCCGTCAGGCAGTATATAAACTATTCGAAGAAGGGTGCCAGCTCGTAATTCTAGCCTGCAATACGGCATCAGCCAAAGCACTTCGTACCATCCAGCAATGCGATCTTCCCCAATGGGATCCCAGTCGTCGTGTATTGGGCGTGATACGTCCTACTGTAGAGGTTATAAACGACATGACCCAAACAAAGCACGTCGGTATATTAGCAACAGCCGGAACCATTTCTTCCGAATCCTATCCTATCGAAATTCATAAGATCAATCCAGCAATAGAAGTCGTTGGCGAGGCATGTCCGATGTGGGCTCCACTGGTCGAGAACAACGAGTTTGCCACAGAAGGAGCCGACTACTTTGTAAAGAAAAACATCAATCACATCTTGGCTATCGATCCGCAGATAGACACACTAATACTTGGCTGTACGCATTATCCTTTATTGCTCGATAAGATCAGGCAATATACACCGGCACATGTTCGGTTGATTGCGCAAGGAGACTACGTTGCGGCAAGTCTTGAAAACTACCTGTTGCGTCATCCCGAAATGGAACAGCGCATTACACGTGGCGGAACCATGCGTTTCCAAACCACCGAATCGGTATCGAAGTTTGCCGAAGCAGCCGAAGTTTTTCTTAAAAGTCGGATCGAAGCCGAACGCATCACCCTTCGCTAAAGAAACAAATCCAAACAAAGCCCTTGGGCACAACCCCCATTCGTTGATGAATTCAATCAGAAAGCTGTATACCAACAGTTGGATACTCCTTTTGCTCTGCTGTTTTTCGTTGCTGAGTAAACCGATAAAGGCACAATCTCAGTTGGCCGAAATCAACGACCAACTGATGCAGCAAAGCAACCTTACCGATGTGGCACAGCTCGACACCACCCTGCGTGTACACATAGTTTATGCAACCGAGCACAACTTCCTCGGGAAGAACCTTTACGGAGGAATCACCAAAGCTTGGCTTCGCAATGAAGTGGCGCACATGGTTGTAAAAGCCAATCAGCTACTCAAAGCAAAACATCCGGCATACACATTACTTATTCTCGACGCAGCACGCCCTATGCGGGTACAGCAACAAATGTGGAAGTCGGTCGCGGGAACAAAAAATTCCATCTACGTTTCTAATCCGGCACGAGGGGGAGGACTTCACAACTATGGCGCAGCGATAGACGTAACCATTCTGGATGAAAACGGAACCCCATTATCCATGGGCACCGAATACGATTACTTTGGCAAAGAAGCCCACATAGACAACGAGGCAGAATTGGTATCAACCGGCAAAATCACTGAAGACGAACGAGCCAACCGACTGTTGCTTCGAGACATAATGCGCAAGGCCGGCTTCAGAACCATCCGTTCCGAGTGGTGGCACTTCAATGCCTATTCGCGCCAGTATGCCGTAGAAAATCTGCCATTGATACAATGACTTTTCGCCAACGCACAATACGCTAATCTTTTACTTGCTAAATCATTTGCAAATGCATTTAAAGACCAACGGGCTACGACACAAACTACAAAAGCTTACGTGGCCTATCTTTTTCGAAACATTACTGATCATGATGCTAGGCGTGGTTGATACCACCATGTTGAGCCAATATTCTGACAATTCCGTTGCAGCAGTGGGAGTCGTAAACCAATTGCTTACGATGATCTTTATTTTGTTCAACGTTACGGTAACGGGAACTTCGGTGCTGTGTTCGCAATACTTTGGTTGCGACGATGTCAAAAGCTTTGTCAAAGTGTTGGGTGTATCCATCCTGTTCAATGCTGTAATAGGAGGAATAATCAGTCTTTCGTTGGTATTCTTTAGCGGAACATTTTTGCAATGGATGGACATACGCCCCGATCTTATGGGCGAAGCCAAAAGCTACATGGAGATCGTGGGCGGTTTTGCCTTTTTACAAGCACTGAGTCTTACGGTTTCGGCAGTGATGCGTAGTGCAAACCGTCCGAAGTATGCCATGTATGTAACATTGTTGGTCAACTTACTCAACATCGTGGGCAACTATACACTGATCTTTGGTAAGTTTGGTATGCCCGAAATGGGTGTTACAGGCGCAGCAATGTCTACTTCCTTTTGTAGATTCGTTGCTATGACGGTATTGTTTCTCGTGTTATTCACACGTCTTGTTAATAACTTTTCCTTTTCGTTGTTTCGACCCTTTCCTTGGGAGCAACTGCGCAACCTACTGCGTATCGGTATTCCTGCTGCCGGTGAACAGTTTTCCTACTGTCTTTCGCAGGTTGTAATTATTTACTTCATCAATATCCTTGGCAACGAAGCCTTGGCGGCACAAGCCTATGTGCGCAATGTTGTCATTGTAGGTTACCTCTTTTCGTTGTCGATCGCACAGGGAAATGCCATCATTGTAGGCAACCTGGTGGGAGCCGGAAAGAAGAAAGTGGCATACCTGATGGGGCTTTTCTGTTTGAAGCGAACGCTGATTATTACCGCGGTTGTAAGTGTGGCTGTTATTGCAGTGGCAAAACCGATTCTAGGCTTCTTTACACACAATGACGAAATCATAACGATTGCATTTGCGGCAGTCATTGTCGATGCATTTTTGGAGCAAGGAAGGGCTGCGGTTCTCATCTTTCTGCTCGGACTCCGTTCGGCAGGTGATGTTATTTTTCCTGTAGTGTTGGGCTTGTTTTCCATGTGGTTCTTTGCTGTGTTTGTAGGGCATACCTTGGGGATTACATTGGGTCTCGGACTTGCCGGTATGTGGGCAGCATTTGCGATGGACGAATGTTTTCGCGGTGCAATGCTTATGATTCGTTGGAAAAGTAAGCGGTGGATGAAACGCCGCTCGTATAGTAGTGCCAGATAAAACAAACGAAGAGCGAATCGTTCGATGCCCATCAAACAATTCGCTCTTCACTATAATATAATCGTTCGATGCCCATCAAACGATTTACTCTTCACTATAATCAAATCGTCAGGTGCCGACCTGACGATTCGTTCTTCACTATGATTAAATCGTCAGGTGCCGACCTGACGATTCGATGTTCGTTATCATTGAAAATAAACAAAACGATAAAGCACTTCGACGGTCATTTTCTAGTGCTATCTATTTCGTATCATTTCAAATTAATCAGCATCAACAATTGTTTTACCGAAAGGAGTAAGAGCCAATCCGGCTAGCTTGAAGTGCTGCACACCAAAAGGAATACCAATGATGGTGATGCAAAGGAACAATCCGAAAGCAAGGTGCGAAAGGCAAATCCAAATGCCGCCTACCAAGATCCAGATAATATTCATCAGTACCGTAAGGCAACCGCCCGAACTATCGGTTGTAACAACCTTCTTGCCAAAAGGCCACAACGCCATCGTTGCCATCTTTAAGGTTTGTAGTCCGAATGGAATACCAACAATGGTAATCATCATAAGGATGCTCGAGATAAAATACTCTACAGCTGTTACGATACCACCGAAGATAAGCCATACAATGTTGAGTAATACGTTCATAATATCTATGTTTATTTGTTTTATATACTAGATATGAGGGGAGTCGCAGTTTTATCGTGCTGCAAGTTGCTCGTTGTCGTTTCCGGTAGTTGGTGACGTCTGGGGAAGAGCGTCTTGATTCGCTATCAATAAGTCGATTACCCTCTCTTTTACAACAGAAAAGCTGTCGGTAAGTTCGCCGCGAATCGGTTTTGATGGCGGAGCCTCCATGCTGAGCGGATTGATCGGTGTTCCGTTTTTGTGCACACGGAAGTCGAGGTGAGGCCCCGAAGACAATCCTGTAGAACCTACATACGCTACCACTTGTCCTTGTTGTACTTTCGAGCCTACTTCAATTCCTTTTGCAAACTTCGAAAGGTGCATGTAAGTGGTGGTATAGGATGAGTTGTGACGAATCACCAAATAGTTTCCACCGCCACCTGCTTGATAAGCTTTTTTGATTACCGTTCCATTACCGATGGTTTTTACCGGAGTTCCTACCGGAGCTGCATAGTCGATACCATGGTGCGGACGGTATATTTTCAAGATCGGATGCTTGCGTGCATTCGAAAAGCGTGAAGTAATGCGGAAGAAGTCGAGCGGAGCCTTCAGGAATTCCTTTTGCAAACTGTTGCCTTCGAGGTCGTAATATTCGATCACGCTATCTTGCGCAAAAGGGATGGCATGATAGGTTTTTCCGTTGTGCAAGAATTCTACACCTTCGATGGATGCAATGCGCAGCGGGATAGAGTCGTCGACAAATGCTTCGTTGTAAATGGCCTTGAAGGAGTCGCCTTCTTTGATATCAAAGAAATCGATTTGCCAGGCAAAGATGTCGGAAAGCTTGATGGCAAGCAAAGGATCGGCACCGCTTTGGCGAATGCTGTTCCATAGCGACGAGGTGATGGTGCCCGAAATGCTACGTTGCTTTAGGGTAATCTCTTTGTTGAACGGATAGATCGAAACCGAATCCTTCAGGTCTACAACGACAAAGTCTGTAGGGGTTTTACCAAAAACTACGTATTGCAGACGAGTTGTAGAGTCTTGCGCGTAGAAAGCCGTATAAGGCATCCCGATGTTCAGCTTATTGGGTTCGAGCAGTCCGCCCGAGCGATCGCAGAGGGTGTTGGCTAGTGCCAGATCTACGCCCAATGAGGTGAATATCGAAGCTGGGTTATCACCACGCTTGATTGTAAACTCTTGAATGTCGAATGAGTCGGCCGGAATGCCGTAAACTAAGTTTTGCGGAATGGTATCTTCCACAATGATTTCTTCCGGAATCGGAGGCGGAGTGCTTTTGTGATTACAAGCCGCGAGCAGGGCTAGTACTCCGATTGTAAATAAGGGTAGTATTTTCTTTTTCATATTCATAAAGACCGTTGATACGAATATACGGAAAAACGCACGAAATGAAGCTTCTCTTTATAAAGTTAAACGGTTTTTAAGAGTTTAAATCTCTTCTTCTATCTGTCTGAGATTGAGCAATTCCGCATGTGTATGAAATAAGGAAAATATATGATTATTTCTAAATTATGAGTATTTAACCAAGAAGTATAATTTATGCTATTTATTAAACATAACTTTGCGGTCGGGTGTTTTATTCATCGAACAAGTAAAATACATAATTCTATGAAAATGAAACGTATCTTTTTAGGAACAATGGCTTTTTCCGCTATTGCATTGATGATTACGTCTTGTGGTAATAAGAAGCAGCAAGATGCAGGTGTAGTTGAAGAAACTGTAGAGGAAGTTGTAGCAGTTGCAGAACCGGCACAAACAATGACTTCTAAAGATTTGAATGGTAAATGGAAAATTTCTTCTGTAAACGGAGAAGCAATCGCACCTAAAGAAGAGGCTTTCTTAGAGATTAATGTTGACTCTATGAAAATTCATGGTAAATTGGGATGCAATATCTACAATACTACTTTTGAATTGGGTACTGACAGTGCAAACACAATCAAAATCAACGACGGAATGTTGACAATGATGACTTGCCCTGATCAAGCAATCGAAGATAAGATTGTAAAAGCACTTCCTACAGTTACCGGCTTCGAAGAGGTTGCTTGTGATAGTGCAGCTTGTGTAGGACTAATCGATGAAACCGGCAATCCGGTAATCGTTTTGTCAAGTAATAAACAAATGATAAATAAACTATGAGTCTGAAGAAAATCTGTTCTTTATTCGTTATTCTTCTTGCCGGCTTTGCCTGTAAGTCTTCTAAACAACAGCCTATGTCGTACAATGCACTTAATGGCGAATGGAAAGTGGTAGCGATCGAAAATCGTGAAGTAGCAAAAGATATTGAAGCTCCTGAAGTAACCTTCGACACTGCAAACAATCGTGTGTCGGGATTTGCAGGTTGCAATCGAATCAATGCTACGGTAGCAAAAGAATCGAACAACGGTAAATTGGAATTAGGTCCGGCAATGTCTACACGTATGGCTTGTCCGAATATGGAGCTCGAAACAGCTTTGATCAAAGCAATGGGCGAAATAAACGGTTATAAGATGGAAGGTGGAAAAACTCCGGCTTTGATCTTAACGAACAAAGAAAATAAAGAAGTATTGAAGCTTATTCGTAAGTAATTCCGATACTTATTTGTTCAGTACAATATCAGAACTCAAAAAGGAATATTTAAAGAGGCTGCTTCATAGGGGATGAGGCAGCCTCTTTTGCTTGAATAGAAACCATGTTTTTTATTTCTTATTTGTAACGTAGAATATTAAGAGAAATAAGCAAACTAAATATTATTTGGATTGTTCTTACACAAAGAATAAAAAATAAATATTTAAACATTCATTTATGAATTGCAAGGTTAAGTTTGTTTGTTTCGCTTGTAGTATATTCATGCAATCGGTTGCATTAAGTTCGTGTAGTGATATTTCGGTTATTAATCAAATAGAGCATGATTGTAATGCAAATGGAGGAAATGGAAATGCCTCAGATTCTACGTCAAAGCAAAAAGTTGATGTCGGATTTTATGGAAATGTGAATTTATTGACGACAAAAGCCGGAACTACTCCGTTGCAAAAAGATCGGAATCTCAATGTATATACATGGTATCAACGAGGAGAATATATCACGACGTCGAATTATTTTACGAATGTTGCAGGAGAGTTAAGTGCTAGTAGAAATGTACCATTATCTCTGTTTCCGGGTATATATGAGTTTTATGCTTTTTCTATAGGAAATAAGAGTATGCCCCTGCCTTCAGTAGATCTCGAAACCGGCTTTGTTGACGATTTAGAAAACGGGCTTGATTACTTAACTACTCAATTAACGAATCAGAATATAACCAAATCAACGACACTTGATCTTACACTGAATCATTCATGTAGTCAGATTATTGTAAATATTGTATCGGGTAGTGCTACAACACAGATTGATTCTGTACAATCGGCACAAATACAAGCTCCCATTACTACCACTGGTTTTTTAAGTGTCTTTACTGGTAGAATTCCTCCGGTTTCCACATTGCAAGATTCTCTTTTTGCAATGAATGTGGTAAATAACTCATGCAATCAGATTTTACTTCCAATCAAAAATATAACATCGTTGAAGTTCAATTTTTCAGTTTATGTGAATAGTGAACTTACGGCTCGTAATTATACAGTGAAGATACCTTTGGTAAATAGTTCGCTTTTGGCAGGATCCTCATATACTTTTCAAGTAACTGTTATGGAAGAAACTGTGTCGATAGATGATGCTTCTGTAAATAATTGGGTTGATGTTGATGAAACCGGAAATCCGCTTACACCAACACCTAACTGATGTATTATCTATTTTTTATTAGTTGGTAAGCCAGTGTTTAAATTCAGTAGACCTGGCTTTACTTATTAGTATGCGTTCTTGCATCGTAACCCGAAGATTGATCGATAATCGATTGTTGAACCACAGATCGATGTCTTTTACAGTGTTGCGAGAGATGATGTATTGTCTGTTTGCACGAAAGAAGAGTGCCGGGTCGAGGCTTTCTTGTAGTTCGTCGAGTGTCTGCTGCAATGTATATTCGGTTTCGTTATGCGTTTTCACTTTTACACATCCGGCTTCAATATAGATGCAAGCAATATCTTTCACCGCCATGGGTATCAATTTATCTGATCGGGTGGGTACCAGAAAGTGTGTTTTGTATTGGTTGCCTTGCTTGAAGCTATTGATAAATTGCAATAGCGATTCGTCTGGTTTTTCTTGCGTAGGACTCAGACGTTCGAGCTTTGCCAATGCTCGATTCAAGTCTTGCGGATCGATAGGTTTAAGCAAATAGTCGATGCTGTTTACTTTGAATGCTTTCAAAGCATACTCATCGTAAGCGGTTGTGAAGATAACCGGACATGCAATGGTTGCTCGCTCAAAGATCTCGAATGCTGAGCCGTCTGCCAAGTGTATATCAAGAAAGACTAAATCGGGATGTTGGTTTTGACCAAACCATTCTACTGCTTCAGCAATACTGTCGAGGTACGCAATTGCATCGATTTCATAGTCTGTTTCGTGCAGTGCAGCCTTTAGGTTGCGTACTGCCGCTTTTTCGTCTTCTATGATAACAGCTGTTTTCATTCGTGTATACATATAGTCTTTGATCTTAAAGCATAGTTTGTTTATAACCTGTTTCGTTGATAAGCGGAAGCTTAACTTCAAATGTATTTTCATCTGCCGATATTAGAATCTCTTTGTTGTAGAGTAGTTGATATCGTTTCGACAGATTGGCAAGTCCTACACCGGTACCAGCTTCGGTAGAAAGTTTTGCTTGGATCGGATTGCTTACACAAATATAATGATCGGTAGTGAGAGCTACACTGATCATCAACGGTTTTCTATTGCTTATTTCGTTGTGTTTAACAGCATTCTCAACAAGTAGTTGAAGAGACATGGGAGGTAGGTATTCGTTCATAACCGACTCATCAATCTCGATTTGAAACGAAAGATTGTCTTCAAAACGCATTTTGAGCAAGTAAATATAGGCCTGCACAAAGTTCATTTCCTCTTTTAGGGTTACACTTTTGTTTTCGTTGTCGTGTAGTGTATAGCGTAGCACGGTCGATAACTCTTTGATGTATGAAATGGCAATGTGCTTGTCTTCACGCACAAGAGACTGTAGCGTGTTGAGTGAGTTAAAGAGCATGTGCGGATTGAGCTGGTTCTTGAGAGCTTCGTATTGATTCAAGATGTTTTCCGAGTAGAGTTTTTCGTTTTCTACCTGTACTTTTTGCTTTTGATGTATCAGCTCAATAATGTAGCAACTGCCTACTACAATGATTCCGATAACAAGGTTGCGTACCGGATGCAGGTAGTGATGGATTTGGGTATTGATGGCCGGAACATGAAAATGGGTATGCAAGTAAAAGAATCCTTGGCCCAATGCATGACTAAGCAAAAGCATACAAAGGACAATGACTATGATG
>CAMTPD010000027.1 GCA_947074265.1 uncultured Porphyromonadaceae bacterium | reverse complement strand
AAAACTTGTTTTCAATAAATTATTGTTATGTGTCTTGTAAATCTTTTTGGATAAGAAGCGGAGGATATAAGCTACCTTCTCTTCTCCCATTGCGCCGCGTATCTTCGGCTTGTATATCTTGAGGAGAAGACGGATAGTCAGGTATGACATAACAGGAACTAAAATAAATAAGTAAACAGAAGAATTAATAGTGGGGTGTTGGCGTCGTGTTAAATTTGAGGTGTAAAGGTATCGCTTTTATGCCGAAAAAAGAAAATCCCTTTGCAAAAGCACCTCGCGAACGATGCACTTTTTACAAAGGGCTTTATATTCTATCAAGTTTGCTTCGAAAAGCTTTCCCGATTCTTTAGTTTACTTTTTGTATGATTTGCCTGTTTTGGTTTGTGCTTGTGCAGCATTATCTACAGGAATCATGGTGAAGTTCCAATCGTAGTTTTGGTTTGCAGGAATGTTATAGCCCGGTTCCGGACGTGCACCCCAGCTGTTGTAACCAGCTACACCTTGTTGCTTCATATCCACACACACTTCTACAAAATTACGAGGAGTAACGTCGTTGATGTGAGTTTGTTTCGGTTTGCTGTCTTTAGCAGCCTCGTAATTGCGACCGGCAATTTCTTCGGCAGTAAAGTTGTTCCATTGGTATTCGCGGTTCGATTCTTGCGCATCGAAATCTTCGATGGAGTTACGAAGTGCATTGAATCCTACGGTTTCAGTTGCTTCAATCAACAGACCTTTTCCGTTTTTGGCAGTTACGGCAAACCAGCGAGTATCGGTGTGGTGACCATTCTCTTGCGGACGAACGTATGGGAAATACATATCATCTGCAGTTGTTTGATACAAGCCAACCATTGTACCGTACTTACGGTCGATGTAGTTCTCTTCAGGACCACGACCAAAGTAAGTAACCTGATTCATCTTCAAAGGCATGCGGAAACGAACACCAATACGTGGAACTTCTACGTTTTTAGATGCCTCGCGAGCCTCTTCGCTACCAGGAGAGAAGGTTGCGTTTTGCAATGCCGCGATCGAAACTTTCACGTCTTTAGCTTCCATATCGCACGATGTAAACTTAGCATCTACATTTACAATACCCGAAGGATATACCGTATAAGTCATGATGTAGAAGTTACCCGCTGCCAATTGATAGCTTGCAGTAAGTACTACGTTTTCGCCTTCATTTGCAATCTTCGTGTCTACAACATTAAAGTCTTTGCTCGATTGTTTCCAGATCTGCATACGCTTAGGACCGCCGTTTCCGTAGTCGTTGTCGTTTGGTGCTCTCCAGAAGTTTGGTTGAATACCAAAGCCTTTGTCGAAGTATTCTGTTCCGTTTACTTTATAAGATGTAGCGATACCAGACTTCTTGTCGAATACGAACTTAACTTTCGAAGAAGAGATAACAACGTCGTTGCCTTTTGTTTCAAACTTAAGAGCCGGACCTTGTTCTGCGTAAGCAAGTTTCTCTGCTTCAAACGGAAGTTTAAATTGATCGTATGCAACGTTGTGGTTTGCAGGGATACCCAACACTTCGTTTGTTGTGCGTACGTCGAAGTTTACAAAATACTCAACGCCCGGTTTAGCAGAAACACCGTCCATGTTTACTTTCACTACTTCCGATGCTTGCGGAGCTGTGTTTAGTTTCACTTTCTCTGTTCTGATTACCTTGCCGTTTTCAGTAATTGTATACGTAAAGTCATAACCTGTAAGCGGCGTGAAGTAGTTGCGGTTGATGATACGAATTTCACCTTTCGACAAGTCTACTGCTTCGAAACCTACATTTTGATGACAGTATTTCACCTCTGCCATTGCCGGGTGTGGTGTGCGATCCGGACCAACGATACCGTTACATACAAAGTTTCCATCGCTCGGAGTATTCACGCCGAAGTCACCACCGTATGCATAGAAGCCACCTTCTGTTTTCGTTGCAGGCACCCAAAGACCTTGGTCTACCCAGTCCCAGATGTAACCGCCTTGTAGGTTCGGATATTTGTTGATTGCTTGCCATTGATCCCAAAGGTTGCCCGATGAGTTACCCATTGCATGAGAATACTCTGAAGGAACAATAGGGCGGTCGCTACCTTTCTTACCAATGCTTTCCAACCATTCTGCACCCGGATATTGCGGTACATACATGTCGGTGTTCGGATCCCATTGTGCACGCTCGTAACATACCGGGCGATCCATCAAATTCTTGTCGGCACGTTTCAACCAAAGATACGTTTGGAAGAAGTTGTAACCATTTCCGGCTTCGTTGCCCAAAGACCAGATCGTAAGAGACGGATAATTCTTGTTACGTTCAAACATGTTGATGGTACGATCCATGTGTGGAATCAACCAGCGATAGTTGTTACCTAGCGATGTAGCCAAGTCGTAATACATACCGTGCGATTCGATGTTTGCTTCGTCGTAAACGTACAAACCGTATTCGTCGCAAAGTTCGTAAAACTTACGGTCTTGCGGATAGTGACACAAACGTACCGAGTTGAGATTGTTTTGTTTCATCAACTCAAAGTCTTTGCGCATGATGTCTTCCGTTACATAATGACCGGTAAGCGGATTATGCTCGTGGATGTTTACACCCTTTAGTTTGATTGGTTGACCGTTTACAAGGAAACAAGTATAAGGTTTACCGTTTTCGGCAAGTTGGTCTATTTCTTTGATTTCGATACGACGGAAACCAACGTTGAATGGTACTACTTCTACCACTTGGTTGTTTTCCTTTACCGTCATCAACATCTTGTATAGATACGGACTCTCGGAAGTCCATGTGTTTACGTTTGGAAGCGTCTTTTCAAAGTCTACGATTGTAGGATGTTTCGACGTTACGTTTACTGTTTTTTCTTCCGTACTTACTACGTTACCCTTGTGGTCGAGTAGTTCGTAAGAAACTGTAACGTTCTTCGCAGCATTTGACGTATTCTTGATATCCATACCTAACTTGAATACACCATTCTTGTATGTGTCGTCAAGAGAAGATACTACGCGGAAATCTTTCAAAGCGGCGCGAGGTTGCGAGTACACGAATACGTCGCGCTCGATACCGCTGATGCGCCAAAAGTCTTGGCACTCCATATAAGAGCCGGTAGACCAACGGAAGATTTTGAACGTAAGAACGTTCTTTCCCGGTTTTACGTAGTCGTTGATTACAAATTCGGCAGGGTTTTTAGAGTCTTCGCTATAACCAACCTCTTGTCCGTTGATGTAAACGTAAAGTCCCGACTTGGCACCTGCTACATGTAAATATATTTCGCGATCCATCCAGTCTGCAGGGATTTCGAAGTCACGGCGGTATACACCAACCGGATTCGACTCTGGCAATTCAGGCGGATTTGGGTTTTTCGGTTTGAATTCGTAACCATGGTTCGTGTAGATTGCCGTACCGAAACCTTGTACTTCCCAGTTGCCCGGAACCTTGATGTCGTTCCAGTTGTCTGTAGATGTAGTTGGGTCTGTAATATTAGCAGGCAACTGTTTGTAGCCGTCTACATAATAGAACTTCCAAGTTCCGTTTAGCAACTTATAATACTTACTGTTTTCAAACTTTTGGGTTAAAGCATCGGCCTTGTTGTCGTAAGTCATAAACGAGGAGCGCGGATACTCTTTGTTTACCGCAACCACGTCGATGTCTTGCCAGTAGGGTTTTGCTTCTTTGGTCTTTGTTTGAGCAACTCCGGCAATGCTAGAGAATGCCGAGCACCAAAGCAACCCTGACACTAGAAAGTTTTTCATGCGTTGTGTTAGTTTTCGTGTATGTGAAATGTTAGTAATTCGTGTTCTTATTGTAAAAATGCAATGTCAAAGATAATAATATTTTTAGTATTAAATATTTATTTAGTATGTGTTTAAGAATATACGATTGCAGGTATAGGGTGTAAACGTTGTTGTGTTTCAGCCGTTTTGCGAAATGCTATCCGTGTTGTTTGTTATAATCTCTTGAAACTTTCTTACAGGGATTTCGATTCGTTTGCCCTCAAAATTGCGCATGGTAATGCTTTGCTTGTTCTGGAAAAACAAGGCTTCAATGTGTTTGGATATAATCTCGTTCATTTGCTCTTGTTGCCTGCCTGTAGCATCTTTGGCCTTAATTGCATTTGCATAGGTATATAGTGCATACAATAGTTTCTCTTTACGTGTTTGGTCAAACGATTTATGAAAACGATCGATGTCTTTGAAGAGTTCGGGATAAGTAGAGATTACTTGATAAAGCAGATTCAACTGATCGGGATACTGATCGTAGAGAGCCATGTAAATGTCTGCTGCTTTGTCGCGGTTTCCAAGTTTACGTTCGGTGTGCGCAAGTCCGCTATTGAGCAAAAATACGATTGCCGGATTTGGAATCAAAAGCTTATCGGCGTAGGCAAAAAGATCAAGTGCACGCTTTGGGTCGTACGTATATCCCAATACAGTGGCATACAAAACGATAAGCTCTACATCTGTAGAATCAATTTGAAAGGCTTCGGCAAACGGCTCGACGGAGTCGTAATATTGTTTTTGTTTCATCTTCGAAGCTCCGGCATATTTTAGAGTAATGAAGTTTTTGTCATTTTCGGCAAGCAATGTGGTAAATACCGAATCGGCTTGTGCATACTTAAATGTCGAGTAGTATCCGATACCCAATGTGCGACGCAGTGCTTTGTCGGTAGGATTATAGCCCAACGATTCGATGCAAATGTCGATAGCCCATTCGTACGAAACAGCTTCACCCAATTTGTAAAGTATATTTACAACCGTATTGGCCAATGCTGCATTTTCGGGATTGTATTGCAAAGCATTGTAGTAGGCCGAGATGGCATCTCCGGCATTGTTTTGCTTCATATAGATATCTCCCTTCATGACAAGAACGGTTGTGTTTGTAGAGTCTTTGGCCAGTAGATAGTCGAGTCGTTCTTGAGCTTTTGTGTACTGTTCTTGTTGCTGATATAACCTTGCCAACTGATAGTTGGTATAAAAGTCTGTCGTATCTTTTTGATACAGTTCTTCAAACGCTTTCGTTGCTTTGCCCACTCTGCCAATGAGGGCTGCGGTGCGCGCCGACTGCATCAGCATGTCTCGGTTTGTTGTATCCTTTTGGAAGCAATATGTATACAATTCGTGTGCTTTCTTCGTATTCAATACCCCTTCGTATGCTTGAGCAAGTATCGAGACAAGCTCTACATTGGAGGAGTCTTCGCTCGAACTTAATTGGATCTGACTGATGACATCATCAAATTGTTTTTGTTGAATCAACTTGTTTAATGCTTCGTTTTGTGCAAACATCGTGCTGCAAATTACCGCAAGTACGGCTACGAGTGGGATTGTCTTCATGGTGTGTTCTTTTTTGTTTTGCGGAAAGTAGGAAAAGATTTTACTTATAACTACGATTTATTCGTTACAGATGGTTTATTTGCCATTCTTATAGTCTATTACGATTATTAAGTAGTGGTTTTGGGGCTTTTCGGAACAACTATTTCTTCTGAGTTCTAATCCTAAATAAGGACAACGTGGATAGATTGAAAACTTTATTTGACTGCCTTTGTAGATCAAAATTTACACTAAGTGGCTTTTGGGAAAGGAGTGTGATTGCTTTTATCGGATCGGATTTGGTGTATTTATCGTGGTTTTGCGTTCTAGTTTGGAGGAAGTTGCTGTTTTCTCACGTTCGTAAAACGTGTTTTTTACGATGGGTAAATGCTGTTTTTGTGGAGATGATGGTGCGATGATAGCTCAATTATAGTGGATGTGATTGAAAAGGATGCATGGTTTGGACAAAAAGCTCGTTTGGTTCTCGAAAAAAGCATGTTTACTTCTTGAAAAAAGGTCTTTTGGTTTTTCAGCGGACTAAATAAGGTTCTTTCGAATCTGATTTTTGGTCTCTTCGAATACTATTTTCAGTCACCGTGAATAGTGTTTACAGTATTGGTGAAGAGTATTTTTGTTTTCCACGAAGACTATTTTCATTCATAACGAAGAGTGAAAAACGTTTTCATTGAAAACGTTTCAGGGTAGAAGGGGGATTATGGATCGTTGTTTTGTCGAGAGTGTAATAGGTGTGTCCTGTTGAGCAGGCTTGGGCGCTTAATCGACGGAGCAAGAGTTGGTGAATTACAAATTCATTATTACGAAATGATTTCAGAGCCGTTTTGAAAGTGTGTTTGATTGTTCTCAATGAGCGGGTTTGAAACTTGTTTTCTTTATGCTGCTTTTTGCGACAAAGTGTAAGATTTGTTTTGGTCGGGAAATTGACAGAAAGAGCGTAAAATAGGTGGTATTTGTATGAAGTATAGAAGTTTGTGCTTTGATCTTTGTTGTTGGCTCTTTCGGCGAAATATACATTAAGTGGAGGGCATAAAAAAAAGGAGTATAAACGAACTTGCGTTGTTTTATACTCCTTTTGTGTGAGCAGTTGTTATGCTGCTGTATTAACCTTGTTTCTTGCGAAGTTCTTCGAAGATCAATGCTTCTAGTTCGTCGGCAAGCTCCGGGTTGTCGCGAAGACATTCTTTTGCTGCTTCACGGCCTTGACCAAGTTTGCTGTCGTTGTAGCTATACCATGAACCGCTTTTCTTGATTACTCCTAGATCAGAGCCCAAGTCTACGATTTCGCCCGCGCGAGAAATACCTTCACCGTACATGATGTCGAATTCTGCTTTACGGAACGGAGGTGCCACTTTGTTCTTAATCACTTTTACGCGAGTAGATGTACCTTTTACTTCATCGCCGTCTTTTAGTTGTCCGATCTTACGGATGTCTAGACGAACAGATGCGTAGAATTTAAGTGCATTACCACCGGTTGTTGTTTCAGGGTTACCGAACATTACACCTATTTTATCGCGCAACTGGTTGATAAAGATACATGTTGTATTTGTTTTGTTGATTGCAGCTGTAAGCTTTCTCAACGCTTGCGACATCAAACGAGCCTGTAGACCCATCTTTGAATCACCCATTTCGCCTTCAAGCTCTGCTTTTGGAGTAAGCGCGGCAACAGAGTCGATCACGATAATGTCGATAGCCGACGAACGGATCAATTGTTCTGCGATTTCCAAAGCTTGCTCTCCCGAGTCGGGTTGTGAGATCCAAAGGTTCTCGATGTCCACACCTAGTTTCTCTGCATAAAAGCGATCGAAGGCGTGCTCTGCATCGATGAATGCAGCGATACCGCCGGCTTTTTGTGCTTCGGCAATGGCGTGAATGGCAAGAGTTGTTTTACCTGATGATTCCGGACCATAGATTTCAATGACGCGTCCGCGAGGGTAACCGCCTACACCAAGTGCAGCATTAAGAGCGATAGAACCTGTTGGAATTACACTGATCTCTTCGACTTGATCGTCACCCATTTTCATGATTGAGCCTTTTCCATAGTTCTTTTCAATCTTGTCCATGGCTGCTCTTAGCGCTTTCAGCTTCTCAGGGTTTGGTGCTGTTTTGCCTGTGTTTGTTATCTCTTTTGCTTCTTCTGACATAAAATCATTTTAAAATTTGATTTGCATGGTCTTTTGTATTGATCTCTTTAGGTGAGATTATGCGTTCTATGATACCATCTTCGTTGATGATAAAGGTAGTGCGCAGTGTACCCATATAGGTGCGTCCGGCCATCTTCTTTTCTGCCCATACGCCAAACTCTTGGTTTAGCTTGGTTTCAGTGTCGGAGATGAGTTGGAATGGTAAGCTTTGCTTAGCGATGAAGTTTTTGTGAGACTTTTCGCTGTCTTTGCTTACACCGATTACCTCATATCCGGCTGCCTGAAGTGCTTCGTAGCTATCGCGAAGGCTACAAGCCTCGGCCGTACACCCGGGGGTGCTGTCTTTCGGATAGAAATAGAGAATCAGTTTTTTACCTTTGAAATCACTTAATTTTACTTCTTTCCCGTCTTGGTTGATACCTAGTATCTCGGGAGCTTTGTCTCCGACTTTCATAACCGTTATAGATTAAAAAGGCCTGGATTAGCAGTTTTGGCTTGCTTCTCCCGGCCTTTCGTATGTTTTTAAAATTATAGTTCTAGATCGATATTGTGCAACTCATGCCAAGGAAGACCTTGCTTGTTTAATTGCTCCATGAATGGATCCGGATTAAATTCTTCGACGTTGTATACGCCTGGTTTTCTCCAAAGACCTTTCATAAACATCATAGCGCCGATCATTGCCGGAACACCAGTAGTGTAGCTTACGCCCTGAGCTCCTGTTTCGTCGTAGGCAGCTTGGTGGCTACAGTTGTTGTAGATGTAGTATGTAAGTTCTTTTCCGTCTTTGCCAATACCTTTGATACGGCAACCGATCGAAGTTTCACCAGTGTAGTTTTCTCCAAGTTCGCCCGGATTTGGAAGTACTTCTTTCAAGAACTGGATAGGAACGATTTCAACTCCATTATACATAATAGGGTCGATACGTGCCATACCGATGTTTTGGATTACACGCAAGTGTGTTAGGTATTCCTGACCGAATGTCATCCAGAAACGTGCACGTTTCAATGTAGGGAAATTCTTAGTCAATGACTCCAACTCTTCGTGATAGATCACATACGACTCTTTCGCTCCAATATTTGGATAGTTCAAAGGCATATGGATTGCGTGAGGTTCTGTTTCAACCCATTCGCCATTCTCCCAGTATTTACCTTTTTGGGTAACCTCGCGGATGTTGATTTCAGGATTGAAGTTTGTTGCGAATGCTTTGCCATGGTCGCCTGCATTACAGTCTACGATGTCAAGGTATTCCATTTTCTCAAAGTGATGCTTCGCAGCATAAGCGGTAAATACACCGGTAACACCCGGGTCAAATCCGCAGCCCAAGATCGCAGTAAGACCAGCTTCCTTACAACGTTCTTGGTATGCCCACTGCCAGCTGTATTCGAACTTCGCTTCATCGATCGGTTCGTAGTTAGCAGTATCCAAGTAGTTAACACCACATGCTAAACAAGCATCCATGATGGTAAGATCTTGGTAGGGAAGGGCAACGTTAATTACAATTTCCGGCTTAAATGAGTTGAACAAAGCGATCAATTCATTTACGTTATCGGCGTCAACCTGCGCAGTTTTAATTCTGTCGCCACCGATAGCTTTAGCGATTGCGTCGCATTTTGACTTTGTACGGCTTGCCAACATGATTTCGGTAAAAACATCAGGATTCTGTGCTACCTTGTGAACAACTACCGTTCCAACGCCTCCGGCACCGATAATAAGAACTTTTCCCATTTACAATTTCAGTTTAATCGCGTTATTAAAAAATTAAACGTTTCCGCATCTCCAGAATATGATTCTGTCGAATTAAAACCACTACAGATCGGAAGAGCACACGTCTGAACTCCAGTCACTCCGGAGAATCTCGT
>CAMTPD010000026.1 GCA_947074265.1 uncultured Porphyromonadaceae bacterium | reverse complement strand
AAACAGCAACTCGAACTATGTAGCGAGCTGGTTACAATGTATGTATCCAAAACCAACGATCCTGACTTACTCTTGTTAAAACAAAAGCTGTCTGACCAACTTGCGCAAAACAAGATCTGTAACTTCTACGACTATATGAACGCCAAATAAAACACCTCTCTAATGCACAAACTACTCATGATATCAGCTCTTTGTCTGTTGTTTTCCACGATAGGGTGCGAAGCCGAGACGCTCATGGCAGAAGAAAACAACTCTGCCCAATATGCTATGCCCGAAGAAGGCGCACCGCACGAAGGCACTTGGCTGCAATGGCCCCATCAATATCAGTACGGTAAAACGTACCGCAACCGACTTGATAATACTTGGGTTGAAATGTGTAAACAACTCGTCTCTGGCGAAAACGTCCACATCATTGCTTATGATGAGGCCGAGAAGACTCGCATTACAAAGCTTTTGGAACAAGCAAAAGTACCAATGCAACATATCGACTTTTATATACTTCCTACAGACGATGTATGGGTGCGCGACAACGGCCCCATCTTTGTTAAAGATCAAAAGGGTGCTACAGTAATCGAAGATTGGGGCTTTAACGGTTGGGGGAAGAAAGCCGACTATGCCTCATGTGATAAAATACCTTCCGAAGTCGGCAAATTGAAACAAATCCCAGTCGTTAATCTCAACAAAAAAATGATCAACGAAGGCGGAGCTGTAGAATTAGATGGAAACGGAACACTGATGGCAACGAAAAGTGCAATACTCAACAGCAATCGCAATCCGGGGATGACACAAAAAGAGGCAGAAGCTCTGTTTAGTCAATACTTAGGAGTGAAGCATTTCATTTGGTTAGAAGGAGTGCCCGGATTAGAGATTACCGACATGCACATCGACGGCTTTGCACGTTTTGGAAACAAACATACCATCGTTACGATGAGTCCTAAAGACCTTCTCTATTGGCAAGTACCGCAACAAGATATCAATACCTTATATGCGGCCCGCGACGCACAAGGCAAGCCATATACATTCGTTACGCTACCACTTACCCAAAACGATGTAACAACCGAGTACGGTAAAAACCTAGGATACAAAGGATCGTATGTAAACTACTACCTTGCCAACGGCAAAGTATTGGTTCCTATTTACAATGACCCCAATGATGCTGTCGCTATTGCCAAGTTGCAACAACTCTATCCCGACAGAAAAGTTGTAGGTATTGATGTACGAAACCTCTATGAAAACGGAGGGATGATCCATTGTGTCACACAGCAGCAGCCGCTTTAAACACAATAAATCATCCCCTTATAAAAAACCTTCCTACCTGAATCAGCGAAGCTTCTTCATATTGTCGGGCGGAAGGTTCTTGGCTCCAAACGACAGATTAGGCGTATCGCTCATAAAGAACTCAAGCAAACCACCCTCTGCAATCTCATTGTGAGTGATCCATGCACGGTTTAGTTTTTTACCGTTTAGCTTTACTTCTTTGATATAAACATTCGAAGGCGAATTGTTGTGCGCCTTTATCGTGAAGCGATCTCCCTTGTAATAGTTTTTGTCGAGCGTAATCTCAGCACTGTCAAATACCGGAGAAGTCAGCAGATAGACATTATCACCGGGACAAACCGGATGAATACCCATCGACGTGAGTACATACCATGCCGACATCTGCCCTACGTCTTCATTTCCACACAAGCCCATAACATCGGTACCATATGCTTGCTCACAAATCTTTCGCGTCCACTTTTGTGTCAGATACGGCTTACCGGCATATGCAAACATAAAAGGCACTTGATGCACCGGTTCGTTCGGATGATTGTAGTAATCGTTCCAAAGGAAATTATCCGGAGCTTGGTCAAAAAACTCGTTCAACTGTGCCAGGTATGCCTCTTTACCCATCAAGCGGATAAAGCCATACACATCGTGCGGAACAAACCAACCCTGCTGAAACGGATTCGACTCTACGCAATACAAATCGTGATGCAACTTACCTTTCCATTCGCCCCACGTACCGTCACTGTTTTTTCCACAAAACCAACCTACGCTATCGTTCCATATCGTTGCATAATTCGACGCACGACGTGCATACTCCTTACGTGTCGTTTTTTTACCTAACGCATTTGCCATTTGTGCCACGCACCAATCGGTATATGCATATTCCAGCGTATGCGAAATAGAGCGCGGCGTGTATCCGAGCGGCTCATTACCAAACTTATCCACACTATTTACGGCATAATCGAAAGCTTTCGCTACATCGTAGTTGCGAATCCCCTTCATGTATGCATCGGCAAGTACCGAAACCGCCGGATTACCAATCATACATCCCGAATACGAGTTCATGATCTCCCAACGTGGATAATAGAAGCGGCCACTCTTTTCGGCCAGACTAATCAGCGAATTGATCTCATCGTTTACAAGCGACGGATTGATAATCGTTTGCAGTGGAAACTGACTTCTGAAAACATCCCAACCACTAAAGATGGTGCGGTATACAAATCCGTCTGTTTTGCTCACCTTGCCATCCCCTCCGATATACTCGCCCGAGAC
Source organism: uncultured Porphyromonadaceae bacterium (assembly GCA_947074265.1). Taxonomy (GTDB): domain Bacteria; phylum Bacteroidota; class Bacteroidia; order Bacteroidales; family CAMTPD01; genus UBA12018. Next base: position 7,299 of record CAMTPD010000026.1, on the reverse strand, counting down.
ATCCGAACTAGCACGCGGATCAATCATTGTATGGTAAAGCGAGGTATAGAAGATCGTTTTGTCGCGATCCGACTTCCCCTCTACCCGTACATTTTGCAAGGCTTCACGCCACAAAGCATTATTTGCAGATAACGTGGCATTAAAGTCCCATCCCGGAATATCATGCTCCAGATTCTCTTTTGCACCTGCAATACTCACAAAGGAAATCCCACACTTCAATAAAACCTCTTCGTTTTGTTGCGTTGCAAACTCGCTAAAGAACCCGAGGTGTTTCCCTTGAGCCTCCTTTACGTTGTATATAACCTCAGCATCTTTTACACGTTGCTGATAATCATCTGAGAATATCACGTGCATCTTGCGATCAAGCGAATCCGGTATCTCGGCACTCCATACTCCGGTTGTGATCATCGGTTTGCTCACTTGCGCGTAAAAGTAAACTTTGTAATTTACATTCCCGTCGCCCGAGCCCCAGCCACCACCTGAAGACGGACAATCCATCCAACCTTCTATTGTGTTTGCGTCTACTTGTCGAATATATTGTTCGGTCGAAGTACCACCGATACGGCGAGCCAAATCTATTTGGATACGCGAACTATCACTCGCCGGATACGTCATCCGTAAAATTCCTGCACGTGGAGCCGAAGTCAACTCCACATTCACACCGTAATCATCAAGCATGACTTGATAATATCCCGCACTAGCTTTTTCACGATCGTGCGAGTAGCGAGAACGATAACCATTATCGGGATCCGACTCCTTTCCCGGGTTGGTACGCAAACGACCTACCGTAGGTGTAACCAAAAAGTTACCAAAGTCGCCATACCAACCAATACCACTCATGTGGATAAAACTAAAGCCTTCGATATGCGGATGATGCCATGAATAGCCGGGACCATTGTCTCCACCGGTTTTGGTATCGGGGCTAAGCTGCACCAACCCAAAAGGAGTTGCACTTCCGGGAAACGTTTTTCCCAAACCATGTCCGCTCTTTCCTGCCTCAGCCGAAGTAGAAGCGCCGATAATCGGATTGATGTATTTAATCACATCCTCACCACCTTGCGCACTCAAACCTTCGAAAAAAGAAAGAGCGAAACATGCAAGAACAAATTGTCTGATGTTTCGCTTTCTCATAACTTAACTAAACTAAAACAATGATTTATAACAACACTACTGAATCAGAGATGTTGGTTCCAATAAAAATGTGAACTCATAATTTCCATACGGAATGCGATATTCCGGATTTGCGATAGCACCCCATGTATCGATACAACCCAAACCAAGTTGTTTGAAGTCTACAGAAAGAACCGTGAAGTCTCTTTCCTCCAGTTCACCCGAATGGCGTTGATCTTTTTGTTTGCCGTCATCCATATCTTCCGTTGCAAAGTGAAGCGCTTTGGCATTAAACGCTTGCGGAGCCTGTACCTTTACACCTTTACCGCCAAAGTCTACCAGTTTGAACCAACGAAGATCACTCTTGTTGCCCGTTTCTTGCGGACGAATATATGGGAAGAACTGATCCGACACAAGTTCGGTATACGATCCGATAAACGCACTGTTGTTACGATCCGAATAACTTTCTACCGGTCCGCGACCGTAATAGTTGATACGATCAAACGGCTTTTGCATTACCAATTGCCATCCCATACGCGGAAGCATCGGCATCTTCGAAGCATCATCTGCTTTTGTAATCAACTGATTCGTCAAAGCCAATTGCCCGTTTTCATTAATCACATAGGTAAGCAACAATTCGGCTTGTAGCTTCTCGAGCAGGTATTTCACCTTCACCTCTACCCCATTGTCGGTCTTGTTTACATCAAAACTCTCCTTCTTGGTGATCGGATTCTTCCAATCAGCCAATGAGTTTTGCAACGAAGCACCGTAATCGTTGTCGGTAGGAGCGCGCCAGAAGTTCGGTTTCACTTCAAAACCGTCTTTCAAATACTCTTTGCCATTTACCTGATAGCTCGAAATAAAGCCCGTTGCTTTGTTGAACGTCAACGCGACATTACCGGCTTCTACCGTAACCTTCTTGCGTTGATCATCTACAGAAACATTTCCGCCGGTAGCATCCTGCTGGTTATCTGCAAAGTTGTACGGATTCACCACAAACTGCTGACGAGCCACGGTGTGCCCGGCCGGAACAAGATCTTTTGCTTGTTTTGTTTTGTAATATACCTGAAGCGTAAGCTCTTGGTCGGTTTGCGGAAGCGAATAACCCAGTTTTACGTTTGCACGCTTTTGCGGAGCCACTTGCAAATTATTGATGGTACCGGTTTCGATCACATTACCCTCTTGGCTAAGCTCCCATACCATGTACACATTACCCAAGCAGGTAAAGAAGTTTTCGTTGTATACTTCCAGTACACCTTGCTTTGGCTGTTTCAAATCACTCCACACCGATTGCTGAATGTAGGCAACCTCGTCGAAGTGCGGATTATTTTTGCGATCGGGCGAAACCAAACCATTGTTGTTGAAGTTGTTTGACGAAGGCGAATGCATACCATAATCGCCACCGTATGCATAGATCATCTTGCCGTTGCGATAGTCACGTAAGCCTTGATCTACAAAGTCCCAGATATACCCGCCTTGCAAGTTATCGTATTTGCGATACAGATCCCAGTATTCTTTAAATCCACCCATCGAATTACCCATAGCATGGGCATATTCGCACTGGATAAGCGGCATGCGCTTGTCTCGTTGCTTACCGTACGACTCGAGAAAATCGTAGCCCACATAAAACGGACAAAAGATGTCTGTATAATATTTCTCGCCCGGACGTTGGTATTGCACCGGACGTGTTTGATCTATTTCTTTCATGGCTTTGTAAGCAGCCTCGAAGTTGCTTCCGTCGCCACTCTCATTCCCCATCGACCAAATAATAACCGAAGGAATATTTTTGTCTCGTTGTATCATGCGGGTAGTACGCTCTACGTGCGCCTTTTCCCAGTCGGGTATTCCCGCAATCGCTTCGTAGCCGTGTGCCTCTACGTTTGCTTCATCCAATACATAGATACCATACTTGTCGCACAACTCATAGAAGTATTCGTCGTTCGGATAGTGGCATGTACGCACCGCGTTAATGTTGTTTTGCTTCATAATCATCACATCTTGAAGCATGCGTTCGCGTGGTACATAATACCCGTAATCAGGGTCTAGTTCGTGACGATTCACACCTTTGATCAAGATGGGCTGTCCGTTTACAAGCAACTGACCGCCTTTGATCTCTACACGTTTAAAGCCTACGCGTTGTGGTATGCTTTCTACCACATTGCCGTTAGCATCTTTCAGTGTAATAAGCAAATTATAGAGATAAGGCGATTCTGCACTCCAACTGTTTACCGCACCTACGCCACCTTGCATAGCGATTGTATTGCCTGTTGCAGCGGCCGTTTTCTTCCAAACTGATTTATTCGAAGCGTCGAAAAGCTCCGCCTCAACGGTACCGTTCTTAGCAGCATCTGCTACATCGACCGATAGTTGCAACGAGCCGCTCTTGTTGTTTTGTCCCAACTCGGCCACTACCGTGTAGTCGTTGATACGATTGGTATCACGCGCATACATAAACACATCGCGTCCTACTCCGGCAAGGCGCCAGTAATCCTGAGCCTCAAGGTATGTGCCGTCGCTCCAGCGGAATGCCTGAAACGAGATCAGGTTATCCCCTTTCTTCAGAAACTTCGACACGTTGAATTCTGCGGGCAATTTGCTGTCTTCGCTATAGCCTACAAACTCGCCGTTTACCCACAAGTAGAAACTTGATATCACCGAACCAAAGTGAATGAATACATCTTCGCCTTGCCACGATTCGGGTATGGTAACCGTTTTACGGTAGCTACCTACAAAATTATCTTTGGTTGGAATGTTGGGCGGTTCGGGTTTCATGAACACATCCCATATATAATTAGAATTTACGTAAATGGCTTCTCCGAAACCGTTTGTTTCCCAATTGCCCGGAACAGGAATAGTACCCCATGCCGAGTCGTCGAAGTCGGTGCGAAAGAATGACTGCGGACGCTCATCGGCGTTACGCACCCAATTGAATTTCCAATCACCGTTGAGCAACAAGAATCGTTGCGATCCCTCACGGTTGTTCTTTACTGCTTCATCTTTGCTCTTATAGGCAAAATGTGTAGCCTTCATCGGCTCACGGTTTATTGCATTTACCTGCGGATCGTGCCATTCGGTAAAAGACTGAGCGTACAGTGCCCCACTGCTCATGCTAAGCAGCGTAGCCAATGCTAAACGTTTATTCATGGTAAGTTTCTCGGTTTTTATTGCAAGGCAAATATATATAAATTTTCTTCTGTTTTAATGTACACCGTACACCCTACACACACATAAGCCATCTTAAATCAATTAGATAGCAACACAAACACGCTTTACGGCTATCACCTCTTATTGTATATAGCAAACACAGCTATGCTGCTTCACCAACTACACGCAACTATCCTGTATAAACAGAAAATGAGCATGAAACGCAAACTACCCGAACGCTACTTTATTGTAAAGTATGCATCATAGATTCAGCAAGCAAACATGCAGTAAAAACCCCACGAAAAAAATATGCATTCCCATGCAAAATAATTTCAAAAGGAGTAGATGATAACCATCTACAGTTACATGCATGAGCTATTCAGCTATCGGGACAAACAACGACTTGTATCAGATAAAGGTATTGTGTGTAATTTTTATTTTGCGGAGGTGTTATATCGAACTCGTTTTTTTTGCACAATATAATGGGCGGCAGCACTACTAGCACACGCCTGCTTTTCAGATACTTACAAATAACTTTGCTTACAGACATCAAAATTCCTTATTGAAAACTTTTTCACCTCGATTTGACCAATATGCACCATCTACCTATACTTCAGGCAATTACAGCAAAACAGACATGCCGTTTTTAAGCGTAAAACACTGATAATCAATTGCACAATTTTACAAACTTAGCATTACACTTATTGTATTTCACTGAGGTAAAATCAATTAATTCTCTTAAAGACGCGTCCCCAATTCAGTTTGCCCGTATGCTTATCTTCAGACTTCCACACCCAAACAGCTTTACCTACAATAAACGACTCGGGCAATAACCCCCAATAACGAGAGTCTTGAGAGTTCAACACATTATCACCGCCCATAAAATAATAGTTTTGCTTTACTTCATAGCTTCGAAGCTCATTATTATCAAGATAAACTACGCTGTCTTTTACCGAAACAGCTTTTCCAGTTTCGTATTCAATCAGTCTTTTATAAGCCTGAACATTTACCTTGTTGATAGTTATTTTATCTTCTTTGCGGGGAATGTACAACGTTCCGAAATCTCGGATAGTCCAACCGTTAAGCCCATATAATACACCATTCTCTATTGAATGCTCAGCTAACGAGCTTAAACTACGTTGCGAAGCAATATTCCCTAAGTCCGCAGAAACACCCTTTATCCTATAAAATCCATTCTCGATGGTTAAAGTATCTCCCGGCAGTGCAATACAACGCTTTACAAAATACTTCATCACATCAAACTCAATCTTATCCCAGTTACCCGCAATTGGATTATTGAAAACCAACACATCATTTCGGGAAAATGCAGAAATCCCGGGTACTCTCTTTATTTCTACAGCTTCTCCATTCAAAGCTGCCGAAACATCAAAAAGACGAGCACCCAACAGCGGTTTCACTACCAATATATTATCTCCCGGTATAATCGTGGGCTGCATCGAGTCTGTCGGAATCTTAAACGAAGCAAACAACAATACTTGTGCAAACACAAATACGACAATCAAACCCGCTCCAATCAAGATGAGGTTTACAATACAATTTAGGATCTTATTGAATATCTGCATAATTACTATTTATCGCATTCAAAAGGCTCTTCACCTCTTCCCGCATTTCCTTTATAGCGGTGCTCTCTACTTTCGGGTCTTTGGTCAATACCACCTCAGCCACCTCCTTTAGCTTATCAACTCTATTATACGCCGAATCCGCATAAAGCTTAGCCAACAGATAATACGGATAAATACGCTCGGGAAGCATCGTGATACCATATCTCAACGTTTGCTCCGCTTCATCATATTTGCCTACAGCCTGCAAATTAGCAGCCTTCATATATAAAATCATCGGATCAGAACTCAACGCTGCTGCTCTGTCTAATAATTCAATCGCACGCACATGCTCATCCGAGTAGCGACAACATTGCGCAGCCTCGAACAGAAAACCCGAATTGTGAGACAATTTAGGGACTAATTGCTTATAATCATCTTTTACTGCTCCATAACTCTTCATTGCGAAAGAAGGCTGTAGCATCTTCCATTTCACATGCGCATTATAGAACGATCTATTTTCCTTTGCTATATATCCGCTCCACACACCCATTATAACCAACGAAACTACCATCACCCATCTGTTGCAAGAACAGCGAAACCCGGCTATTTCTTTATTATCACCACTATTTACAATAGCAAGCAAAACAACGAGCAACAACCAAAACTCGGGAAGATGAAACGGATACGAGGCAAAAGCGAAAACCATCAACGCAACAAGCGCTCCCGTTGCCGCCGTCTGTTTGCTTTGTACTCCCCGATAGAGCGAATATCCAATCAGCAACAAAAAAACGAACAAACCGAATACGCCCAATTCAACTCCAAATTGCAGAAACTCATTAAAAGCATACTCCGGAGTACCTGCCACCAACTGTTCTTGCGTAGAAGCCAATCCCGTATCGAAATACTCGGCTTGCGCTTTTGCAAAAGCAGCCGCAAAACCACCAACACCACTACCCGAAACAGGATAATCCGCAATCGCACGTGCAGAGACCTTCCACATCAACAGTCGCCCGTCGGCCGAATCCTTCTTTAGCATATACACAAAAGCAGATCCCGCAATCATAACAAAACCAAGTAATATAGTGCATACCAAGCTTCGTTTAGGATACTTCGAAATATAATCTTTTAATCTGACCACCAACTGAGTTTCAAACCACACCACCCACAGCGACGAGACAAGTGCTGCTGCCCAAGCGATACGACTCATTCCTGCCGGCATAACGGACAATGCACAAAGCAAATACACCCAACCGGTATAATGCAAAAACACCTGCGAACGAAACCACTTTCCATTGCTTTTGAAATGCAAAACCAGCCACAAGCCAATAGGAAAGAGCGTTGCTAAAAAGCCCGAGTAAGGCCCCGGATTAAAGAAATGCCCCGTAGTTTTATAGAGCGCGTGATTGGAAACAGCAAAGCCATACAATTGCAACAGATCGGAAGAGCACACGTCTGAACTCCAGTCACTCCGGAGAAGCTCGTA
>CAMTPD010000025.1 GCA_947074265.1 uncultured Porphyromonadaceae bacterium | reverse complement strand
CGTCAATAACTTGACAACCTCTTGATAGTTGCGGAGGCCAGACTCGAACTGACGACCTTTGGGTTATGAGCCCAACGAGCTACCACTGCTCCACCCCGCGATGTTTAACCAGTAACCTTTCGATTACAATACAAAGGTAGCGCAATTTTTTGAATCTGCAAATCGGGATGCGACGCAAACGTAGTTCGTGTTACGAATATGCAACAATTCTACTGCGTATACGTGTAGTCTCTAGTTTGTTATCTATATACTGTAAATAATGTTAATGCTGTAGATAATTCTATTGCTTACCTATTTTATTCGAAAATCACCTGCATATCGTTGTAATTGAGTGTGACGTTGTCGAAGAGGCGAAAGAAGTCAAGTCCCAGTCCGCCGTCGTTGGTGATTGCTCCGGTAGGTATCGGATCTATCACAACCTTATGGATGTTTTTCGTAACACTGCCTATGCGCAAGGGTAGAGACGATACATCGAGTACACTAACGTTTTGAGCTACGCCACCGAATCCGCCGATGTTGATCTGCTCTACATGCTTCGTGATCGATTGGAAGTAGGCCCGATGCTTTTGATAATATGCTTTGGTAAAATAAGCTTCTTTGCTTGCTCCGGTATCGTATTTGAGGATCACCGCATCGCCATCCGGCATGTATGCTTGCAGGTAAGAGCCTCCTCCCCAAATGAAGGCATTGGGCGAAGTGGTGTTTAATGGAGGAGTTTTTACCGGAAAGCGGTAACATTTGTCTTTGAACGACACTTGTGTGATTCCCACTTTCAGTAGAAACTCCATCCCGATGATTGCATCGATCGAATAAGTGAACTTATCGCGCAGCGAATCGGGAATAATGTCTTTGTCGTCCGCTACATAAAAGACCACGTTCGAGTATTCGATGTCGCCTATTTTTAGTAGGTCTGCTACGCCAAGTTGCGCATATGCACCACCGGCCACACCGGTAAGGAAGATCGAATCGGCCACAATGCGAATGCCGTGCGCTTTGGCAAAGGAGCGCGAAACCATGTTTACCGCTGCTCCGGTATCAAAGATAAAGGGGGCTGTGGTGCCGTCAATCTCAACCGGAATGTATATATGGTGCTCGTCTTCGGGGGCATTTGCCGGAAACGGAATAGTGATCGGTACTTGCGGACGTGTAACGGTCGATTTTGGCGCATTGCGCAATGCGTTGTACTTGCGGTAGAAAGAGCCGAGAAACGTTTTGATGTCTTGCGGCATTCCTTGCAGCTGCAGCAAATGTTCCATTACGGCAGCAGCTTTGGCATATTCGCCCTGTGCGTAGAGTTGTTCCGATAGTAGCGTGGCAATGTTTACGATGTTATCGCCAAGAATTTCGGGGTATGTATCGATCACGTACTGCAACTTCGGGATCGCCAACCGGGGTTTATTAAAAGCCATCTCGATGCACCCTTCGGCAAGATCGCGCGTAAAGGGGGTAAGCTCGTTTTGTAGTTGCGGAAATGCTCGGTTGAGCTGAAAGAATTGTCCGCTGTTGATCCAAGATCCCACCTGCTGTTCTGCTTGTTGGGCAACTACGTTTTCGTGCAAAAGCAACGCAATGCCGATCAAAATGCCAATAAGTTTATTCATAATAGTCTGTTTTATAGATTGGAACAACCGCTTGTGTATTAATAACCCGTCTGTAATGAAATAGTTGAATCTTTGCAGGCTTCTCGTATCTTTGCGGTACACTTAAATCCGACAACACATGAAAAGCATTTTATTACATACGTTTCTTGTTGCATCGACCCTGGCTGTAGGTGCGGCAGAACGCCCTAACATTGTCTTGATTAATATTGATGATCTCGGCTGGACCGACCTTTCTTTTCAAGGAAGCTCCTTTTACGAAACGCCAAACATAGACCGATTGCGCGGCGAGAGCGTATTCTTCTCCAACGCCTATGCCGGTGCGGCCAACAGTGCGCCCAGTCGTGCGGTTTTGATGACAGGACATTTTGCTCCCCGACATGGAATCTACACGGTGAATCCGCCCGATCGCGGCCGCGCTGCTTCACGAGCACTTATTCCAGCCGCTAATGCCGATACATTATACAATGGTTATCCTATTTTGCCGTTGCTGCTGCAACAATCGGGCTACACCACGGCGATGGTAGGTAAGTGGCACCTCGGCAGTGATCCTACCCGACAAGGATTTGATGTGAATGTAGGAGGTGGCAAGGCCGGACATCCGAAGAGCTATTTTTCTCCGTATAAGAATCCAAACCTGAAAGACGGAGAAGCGGGCGAGTATCTGACCGACCGATTGGGCAACGAAGCGGTGCGCTTTATCGAATCTCAGCAAGCAGGGAAACCTTTCTTCTTATATTATGCACCTTATGCAGTGCATACGCCGTTGCAACCTAAGCCCGAACTCTTGGCAAAGTACAAAGCAAAACCAAGTACCGAGGCGCACAACGATCCGAAGTATGCGGCAATGATCGAAGCGGTAGATGCGAATGTGGGAAAGATTCTTGAGGTGTTGAGGCGGAACAATCTGGATGAAAATACGGTGGTTATCCTCACGTCAGACAATGGTGGAGTGTATAACATTTCGAAGCAATGGGCATTGCGTGCCGGCAAAGGTTCGTTTTATGAAGGAGGTATTCGTGTTCCGCTTCTGGTGAGGTGGAAAGGACATACGCCCGCCAATGCAACAGTAGATTATCCGGTAGGGCAGATCGATGTGTATCCTACCTTGATGGCGCTACTTGGTAATGAGGCTATGTTGCTGAAATTAGATGGTGAGAGTTTGCTTCCGTACTTCGAAAAGGGATTTCCTTCGGGTGACGACAAAACGCTGTTGTGGCATTTTCCGGCCTATTTGGAGGGGGGAAATAAAGAGACTACTGATGTGGAGTTTCGCTCGCGTCCGGTGTCGGTAATGCGAAAGGGCAATTGGAAACTGATCTATAACTACGAAACGGAAACCTCCGAATTGTATAATCTGAAGGATGATGTCTCGGAGACGGTAAACCGGGTAGCAGAAAAACCGGAGCTTGCAGCGGCCTTGAAGACTCAGCTCTTCGAAGAGTTGGAAGCACTGCATGCCCCGATTCATTTTGCTCCTAATCCGAAGTTTCAACAGCCCCTCTAGGCAGTCGGATTGTGTTACTCGTGGTGACTACACTGGTGATCGTGCGTTCCGTGATGTGCATCGCAGCCCATACCCGAATCGGTGATCTTGCCGGCAATGAAGTCTGCAACCACTTGTTTCACGTCGCCACTGCATCCTCTGAATACTTTGATGTTGTGCGACGAAAGCTTGTTTAGCGCACCTTGACCCATGTTGCCCGCAAGCATCACAGTGACACCCATCTCTTGCAATACACCGGCAATGTTGCTTTTGCAACCGCAACCTTGTGGTGCTTGCAGCGTTGCTTCGGCAATGACTTCGTTGTTTTCGTCTACCGAAACTAAGGTATAATACTCACAGTGGCCAAAGTGGTCGTCTACTACGTTTGCTCGCGTAGGAATAGCAATTTTCATAATCATTTCTCCTTTATTCGTTACATATAATCGCAGATCGTGATAACAACGCAACGTAGAAACGTTGGTGTCGTTACTCGGATCGTGTAAAAGCTTTAGGTCTTTCGAGCGACAAGACTGGCAGTAAGGTGCGGGTCCGTCCGATGTGTTCACTTGTTTGCATGCACAGCAGCGATACCAGTAAGTATCCGATTCGAAATCGCCGCCCCCTATAAGCAATGTTTTCCCTTCTATCAGCGCAGCTGCTACAACTTTGCGGGCATGCTCGTAGATGCGTGTAAAGGTAGGACGCGATACGCCCATCTGTTCTGCGGCTTCGGCCTGAGTAAGTCCCTGGTAGTCGGTAAGTCGTACTGCCTCGTATTCTTCATACGTGAGTGCGATCTGCCCGACTTTGCATCGGGACATTCCAAAGGGTTTAAAGCCTTCCATCTTGGGCGGCAATAATACTCTTCGTTTCTGTCTTATGCGTGGCATGTGATAATTTTGCGAATGAATAATCTTGTTTCTTCGCTGCAAATATATGTTTTATTATGAACATATGTTCATAATAAAAGGAGAAAGTTATGAAGTATTCAAGTTCCTATTGATGAGAAGTCGCAATGACGTTACTTAGTCGAGCAATACAACTTTGGATACAATAGGCAAGTGGTCAGACGGATAGCGTTTGTCTTTAAAGTCAGACAAGCAACCGTACTTCAAGACATTCACTTTGTCGTTGGTAAAGATGTAGTCGATGCGATCTGTTAGGTCGCGTTCCCAGTTAAACCCGTTTGCCGTGCCCACCGGACCGTAAGGCGGAAGCTCCGTATGCACGTAAGCATCCTTGAGTTCGTTGTTGAGGATTGCGATGGGTTCCGAATCGGGTAGGGCGTTTAAGTCTCCCAATACTACGACCGGATATTCGCCGGCCATTTCGTTTACTTTCGAAAGAATCAGCTTCGACGACTCTACGCGGGCAACTTGTCCACGGTGATCGTAATGGGCACAGAATACGAAAAAGGTTTTGTCGCTTTGAAGGTCTTTTAGTTTGGCCCACGAGCAGATGCGTTTGTGCGAAGTGGCATCCCAACCAAACGACGGCTTGTCGGGTGTTTCGCTAAACCAGAAGTCGCCGTTGTCGAGCAACGCAAACCGTGTAGGCTTATAAAAGATAGCAGAATGTTCTCCGGCGTCGATGCCGTTGTCTCTGCCCGAACCAATGTAAGCGAACTCTTCCATTTCGTCCAGATCTTCGAGTTGTCCTTTCAATCCTTCTTGCGTACCAAAGATGTCGAACTCGTGAAAACGTACCAAGTGCTTCACCCATTCTTTGCGGTTGGGCCATGCATTGATACTGTCATTGGGGTTATTGAAGCGCAGGTTGTAAGAGGCAATCACAAACGAATGATCCGAAGCAAACAACGAAGGAGCAAGTAAACAGAATAAAACAGATACGATAAACTTATTCATAGTAGATGTATTAAAGGAGTAAATAAAACCGGGGCGTCGGATGCAACCGCAACACCCCGGAAACAGATTACGTTTACCAGCCCGGGTTTTGTCCCAGTGCCGGATTTTCGAGACGATCCTTTTCAGGAATCGGATACAAGTATTTTTTGTCTTCCCACTGGCGAACGCCCGGATTCCAAGATAGCTCACCGTACGTACCTTTCGACAATGAATAATTCTTGTCGCTGCCTACTTGGATGTCTACCACTCCGGACATTGCCGCAGGTTTGTCACCGCTATAGAAACGCACATCGTATACACCGTCTTGGTTCAAATCCATTGGTGTGTTCAGTGCTTGTACATAAAGACCGTTGAACGGAGCCTCGAGCAATTCACCTCGTTTCCATCGCATCAGGTCGTCGAAGCGGAAACCTTCGAGTGCCAACTCGATGGCACGTTCGCGTCTGATCTCTAGCAGAGCCGCGTCTGCGATAGTAGGGAAATACTTTTGCTGTAGATACGTATCTATTTTAGCAGGCTTCGAAGCGAGTCCGTTCGTAATGCCGGCACGCTGACGCAAAGCACCGATTGTAGTGCTCCAGTCTTGGTCGGTCAGTGTTCCCAGTTCGGCTTTCGCCTCTGCGTAGTTAAGCAAGATCTCTGCATAGCGCATGATCGAAATGGCATTGTCGTTAAGGCTTTCGTTGTCGTACGGAAGCGACTCGTCGAAACTCCATTTGATCGGCTGATAACCTGTAAAGGTGATGAGGAAGTCGGGTGCTGCGGCATAAGGCGTTCCATTGTTGGTGCGTTTGTAGTCGCCCAATCGAATGGTTTGTTTCAGGCGCAAGTCGCGTCCTTCAACCTCGTCTTGAAAAGACGTAGTCGCATAGTTGCTGTTGTCGGTAAAGGGTGTACCGTCGAGATTGAGGTATGTATTCACAAACTGGCGCGTAAGACTCGGGCGGTCTCCATACGTCGGACTGATGTATCTTCTGTTTGCGGCAGTGGTAACCTTCAAGGCTGCGTCGCAGGCAAACGCAAGCATAATCTCCGTAGCTACCGGCTTCTTGCTGATGAATAGTTCGCGATACGAAAGCGCCTCGCCTTTTTCATTGTACAGACTAAACTGCTTGTTTTGCATCACTTGTTGTGCTGCTTCGGCAGCCAATTGCAACCACTCGGTAGCCGAAGCCGTAAGTCCGTAGTTGGTATGATACTTTCTGAATGTACCTTCGTGCAAACAAATGCGCGACTTATATCCCAAGGCTACATCCTTTGTAATCATGGTGCGCGATTCGTCTTTGGTACGATCAAGATAGGCACAAGCAAAGTCGATATCGGCAAGCACCGAATCCATTACCAGTGTACGGGAATCGCGACCGCCGTATAGTTGCGGATCATTCATTTCAAGCGGCTTGTTGACCCAAGGCACATCACCAAAACGCTTTACCTTTTCGAAGTAAAACAATGCTCTGAAGAAGCGAGCCAGTGCCAGGTAACTATCTTTGATCTCCGGCTTTACGGGCGATGTGTGTAAGTTCTCGATGAAGTAATTGATATTGCGCAGGTTGCTCCACGACCATCCCGATCCGTCTACTGCCGAGTAGGTATTGGCGCCGATGAATGTAGGCACGTTGGTGCGTGCAACATAGTCGCTTGTGTTGTCGCCCAAGAAGACATCTTCGGCCGAAGGAAGTATCTTATAGAAAGAGTTTGAGTAAAGCTCCAATCCTTTTTCGCTACCGAAAACAGATTGATTAGAGGCGGTATCGACCGGAAGTTCGTTTAGGTCGCAACCCGACAAGGTTGCCGCAAAGCACAAGGCGTATATATACTTTTTCATGTTGAATCAAATTAGAATAAATAAGAGATTAGAATGTAACCGATAGTCCGAATGAAAGGCTATTGAGAAGCGGATAGTTGTATCCGTTGCCACTGCCGCCGCTGGTAACATCGCGGTCGGAACCGTAAATAGACGAAACGTCGGTGTCGCGTGTGATCTTGTACATCGGAGAATACGTCCACAGGTTCTCGCCCGAAACGTAGAAGCGTACATTCTCAAGCGAGGCTTTCGCCACGAGCGATTTCGGAAGTGTATATCCCAATTGAATGTTTTTCAGGCGGATGTAGGCAGCACTCTGTAAATACTTGGTTTGCGCAACGCTTAGTTGACGATTGTCGCCCATTGCTGTATATCCTCTTAAACGTGGCAAGTATGCGTCGGGATTGTCTTCGCTCCACATGTTGCCGATATGCCATGAAGGCAAGTCGTTGTAAGGGCGGTTGTATTGTCCCCAGAACTTCGATTCGCCACCCGGCCACCAGTCTTGTTTGCCCACCCCTTGGAAGAAAGCAGAAAAGAAGATCCCGTTCCAATCGGCAGAAAGATTAATCCCGTAGTTGAAGCGAGCAGAAGAGTTTCCGATGATCTTTTTGTCGCCCGAATTCCCTACGCGGTTCAAACCTTCCGATATTTCGCCGTCGTTGTTCAGGTCGGCAAAGCGAATGTCGCCCGGTAGAAGCTTCTTGCCCGAACTGCTTTGCACTTTGTTTTGGATCGGAGCCGAAGCAATCTCTTCTTCAGACTGGAAGAAGCCCATGGTTTCGTATCCCCATATTTCACCCACCTTCATCCCTACATAGTAGTCGGAAAGAAGCTTGTCCGGGTTGTTGTATTTGGTGATTTCAGACTGACTGTCTGAGAGAATAAAGCGCGCTTCGTAGGTAAACGGTTTTGAAGCAACAACGAAATTGTCGCGCCAGTTGAGGGAAATCTCCCATCCCTTGGTACGCAAATCGGCATAGTTTCCTTTCGGTACGCTTGCGCCAAAGATGGCAGGAAGCGTTTTGCCGGTCGTAAACATATCTTTTGTGTCGCGAATGTAGTAGTCGCCCGTTACACGCAATCTGCTATCAAACATCCCGAAGTCTATCCCGAAGTTTGTGGTAGTAGCCGTTTCCCATGTAAGCCCCAGTGGAATTACGTTTGGCATGGAAGTAATCTGCGGACGCAGGCCATTGATAATACGATCCGACTGAGAGATGGCAAAGTTTTCGGTAAACGAATACGGGTTGATGTTACCATTACCCAACGAACCGTACGACGCTCTTACTTTAAGATCGGACATGATGGACGCAGGAACCTTCCAGAATGCTTCTTCCGAAGGGCGCCAACCGACAGATGCCGACGGGAAAAACGCGCCTTGCTGATTGGTTGGAAACTTCGACGAAGCATCGTATCTGCCATTAAATTCGAGCAGGTAGCGTTCCATGAAATTGTAGTTGAGGCGGAAGAATCCTCCCGCTAGTTGCCACTTTTGATAACCGCCTTGCGTTTCGATATTTTGCCCCAATGCCAGGTTTACATCCGAAGCGTCTTCGAAGATAAGCCCGTTGCGCAATACACGATTGCGTTCCCATACCGACTGCTCGTAGTTGTAACCCGCCAAGATACCTACGTTGTGCTTCTTGGCAAACTGCTTGTTGTAGTCGGCATAGATATTGGTAGCGATGTAGGTGGTCGATTCGTTGCTAACTTCGATGTCGTTGGTATTGCTACCTACGTACGAAACCACTCCGGGTGTACGCGAGTAGGGCACCGGTACGCGGATTTGCTTTGCGTTGTTGTCGGTTATCTGAAACGTGAAATCTCCTTTGATCGAAAGGGCTTTGTCGAAGAACTGTGCCGTAAGCGCACTTTTGTTTCGGGTGATGTTCTTTTTCGTGTCTTTACCATTCTTGCCATACCAAAAGTCGCCCACGGTATAAGCTGCCGAGTGACTCAGCGTGCCGTCGGGGTTAAACATCGGAGCCAACGGGTGACCTTCGTCGGCAATGTTGCGCCAAATGCCTCCGCCTTCACCCACGTTGATCGGGTTGTGGTACTTCATTTGCGAAAACTCGGTGTTGTTGTCGAGGTTCAACCATTCAAGGATCTGAATGTTTCCTTTCGCACGCATGTTGTACATGCTGTAATCGTCGGAGTTGTAGCGATACAATCCGTCTTGTTTATTCATGTGGCCCGTTACCATGAAGGTAGCGATGTTGTTACCTCCCGATACCGAGATGTTGTGATCTTGCGCAAATGTGCTCTTCTTTAGCAATTCGCCATACCAGTCGGTACTGTCATAATAAACGTACTCGCCGCTGTTGGGATCTATTTCATAACGAGGAAGGGAAGGATCTTCCGATCTGCGTTTCAGCTCTTCCAAGTATTCGGGAGAGAAGAGCAGCGTTTTATTTATTTTGGTAGGAAAGCTAGCGTAATCGTTCCATGCGTTAAAAGCTTCGGCAAAGTTCTTTGCCCACGTATAGCCGTCGGTTACGTAATCGGGCGTAGTCGTTGGGGCTTTGCGAGAGAAGGTAGCCGAGTAGTTGACCGAGACTTTCCCCTTTTCTGGGTTTCGAGTCGTAATAAGGATCACACCAAATGCCCCTCTTGCACCGTAGATAGAGGCAGAAGCCGCATCTTTCAATACCGAAATACTTTCGATATCATTCGGGTTTAGTAAAGCCGGATCACCTTCTACACCATCGATCAATACCAATGCGCTACCACCCTGACCAATGGAGGTAGTTCCGCGCACGTTGTATTGTGGCGACTGGGTAGGCTTGCCGTCGAGCATGTTTATATTCAAGTTGGGAACTGCGCCCACAAGACCTTGCGATACGTTGCTAATAGCTCGGTTTTGGAATGTCTTTTTATCAATTTGATCTACCGCGCCGGTAAGGTTTAGTTTCTTTTGTACGCCGTAACCAACTACTACTACTTCGTCGAGGTTTTGCGTATCTTCTTTCAATACGATTCGTAGCGGACTGTTGCTTTTGCGAGCAGGAACTTGTTGCTTGATGTAGCCAATGTAAGAAATGTCGAGGATATCACCGTCGGCAGCATCAGATCGGAAGAGCACACGTCGGAACTCCAGTCACTCCGGAGAACACCGTATGCCGTCTTCTGCTTGAAAAAAAAAA
>CAMTPD010000024.1 GCA_947074265.1 uncultured Porphyromonadaceae bacterium | reverse complement strand
ATACGAGAGTCTCCGGAGTGACTGGAGTTCAGACGTGTGCTCTTCCGATCTTTAGGAATTAATTCCCACGACAAAATACAGTATGAGTTCATTAAAACTTATTGAGAGCGATCCATGGTTAAAACCTTTTGCAAAAGCAATTGAAGGTCGCCATAACAACACGCTGACCAAAGAAAAAGAGTTACTCTCATATGGCTCAAAAACGCTTTCTGATTTTGCTTCCGGATATATGTACTTCGGACTGAATCGAAGCACAGACGGCTGGACTTTCAGAGAGTGGGCTCCTAATGCCGAAGCAATCTACCTTATCGGAGATTTCAACCAATGGCAAAAGGAGACATCGTATGCATTGAACAAGAAAGAGTTTGGAATTTGGGAAATTCATTTACCACATGAAACCTTAAAGCACGGTGATCATTACAAGATGATGATTGAATGGAAAGGAGGAAGCGGCGAACGCATACCTGCATGGGCTCGTAGGGTAGTACAAGACCCGGAGACTGCAATTTTCTCTGCACAAGTTTGGGAACCACAGCAACCTTACCATTTTAAACACACAAAGTTCAAACCTCAAATCTCTCCGCTTCTGATCTATGAGTGCCACATCGGAATGGCAACAAATCAGGAGAAAGTAGGTACGTACACTGAGTTTCGTACCCAAGTATTACCACGCATAGCAAAAGATGGATACAATGCTATTCAGATCATGGCCATACAAGAACACCCTTACTACGGGTCGTTTGGTTACCATGTATCAAGCTTCTTCGCAGCTTCTTCGCGTTTTGGAACGCCCGAAGAGTTAAAAGCTCTTATAGACGAAGCGCATAAGCTAGGAATAGCTGTTATTATGGATATTGTCCATTCGCATGCGGTAAAAAACGAACAAGAAGGACTTGGTTTGCTTGCAGGTGATCCTGCGCAATATTTTCAGGGCAATGACCGTCGCGAGCACCCTGCATGGGATTCGCTTTGCTTCGATTATGGCAAAAATGAAGTTCTTCATTTCTTACTATCAAACTGTAAGTTCTGGCTCGAAGAATACAACTTCGACGGATTCCGTTTCGATGGAGTAACGTCGATGCTTTACTATGATCATGGTCTGGGAGCTGACTTTACATCGTATGCCGACTATTACAACGGCAATCAAGATAACGATGCAATCTGCTATCTTACCTTAGCCAACAAACTGATTCATGAAGTAAAGTCACGAGCGATTACCATTGCTGAAGAAGTAAGCGGTATGCCCGGACTAGCTACCAGTGTAGCCGATGGCGGTTATGGCTTTGACTATCGCATGGCCATGAACATTCCAGATTATTGGATCAAGCTAATCAAGGAAAAGAAAGACGAAGATTGGCATCCGTCTTCAATTTGGTGGGAAACAACCAACCGACGTGAAGACGAGAAAACCATTAGTTATGCCGAAAGTCACGACCAGGCACTTGTAGGAGACAAGACGATTATATTCCGTCTCATCGACGACAAAATGTATTGGCACATGATGAAGGATGATACCGACGCTACGGTAGCACGCGGAATAGCACTGCATAAAATGATCAGACTAGCAACGCTATCTACCATCAACGGAGGCTATCTCAACTTCATGGGAAATGAATTTGGACATCCCGAATGGATCGACTTTCCGCGCGAAGGCAATGGTTGGTCTCACAAATATGCTCGTCGTCAGTGGGAACTTGCCGACAACAAATACTTGAAGTACCATTACCTCAACGACTTCGACAACGCAATGGTCCAACTCGTAAAAGGTATAAAGAACTTTCAAGCTTCGGACATCGAGAAGTTATGGACAAACGACGACGATCAGATTTTAGCTTATCGTCGAAAAGACTTGATCTTTGTTTACAACTTCAATCCTGCTAAGTCGTTTAGCGACTACGGCATACTTGCCCCTGCAGGCGAATATGAAGTCGTTCTCAATTCCGACAACCCAAACTTTGGAGGGTTCGGACTTTGCGACGATTCGATCCATCACTTTACAACACATGATCCACTCTATAAGAAATATCGTAAAGAGTGGCTTAAACTATATTTGCCGGCGCGTACGGCATTGGTATTACGTAAACTCAAAACCAAATAACAATTAGTAGTATGAATCTTTATCCATTCAAATTCGAACCAATCCTTAAAGGTGTAATCTGGGGTGGCTCTGATATCTGCCCATTCAAAGGTATCACACCGGTACAAGAAGGCATTGGCGAAAGCTGGGAACTTTCTCATGTAGACGGAAACGTATCTGTAGTTGCAAACGGTGATCTTAAAGGTGAATCACTAGATACGTTGATTAAGAACAACGGCGCAGCATTGCTTGGCCAAAAAGTTATGGATCAATTTGGTACAACATTCCCTCTTTTGATCAAATTCATCGACGCAAGAGATGACCTTTCTATTCAAGTTCACCCAGATGATGAACTAGCAAAAGAACGTCACGACTCTTTCGGTAAAACGGAAATGTGGTATGTTATCAAAGCAGACAAAGGCACCGGTCTTTACTCTGGTTTCTCGAAACAAATCGATGCCAACGAATATGTAAAGTTGGTAGAAGAAGACAAAATCATGGATGTACTTCAACGTTATGAAGTAAAACCGGGAGATGTATTCTTCTTGCCTGCAGGTCGTGTACACGCAATTGGCTCGGGCTGCTTTATCGCAGAGATCCAACAAACATCAAACATTACGTATCGCATCTACGACTACAACCGTAAAGATGCTAACGGTAATGGTCGCGAACTACATACAGAACTTGCAAAGGATGCAATCGACTATACAGTACACGCAGACTACCGAACGAACTATACGGAAGCTAAAAACGAAGCTGTAAACTTGGCTTCTTGCAAATACTTCACAACAAACATCCTTGATCTTGATGCTCCAATCTCTAGAGACTATGCATCACTAGACTCGTTCGTGGTATACATTTGTATGGAAGGTAGCTTCACAATGGAAGACAACAATGGCAACAAGCTAGAAGTAAAACAAGGTGAAACAATCCTTCTACCAGCTAGCACAGCTTCTGTTTGCATCCAACCTACTCCATCTACAAAATTGATGGAAACTTACATCGGATAATAGCACAACAGCTTACGATAGTAACCCGCCGGCCTCGCGCAACTTGTTTGCACGGGGCCGGCTTCTTTTTATCCCCACCCAACATCAACCACATTTCTTTGTTTAACGATAAATAGATCTATATTTTATCACGTAAAGCCAACGAATATTCATTTGAATAAAATATAGTTTTGCTAATTTTGCACAAAACATACACTTAAAGGTTATCTATATGGAGTTAATATTCAATTGGCAACAAATGATCAGTGCATTTGTCGTTTTGTTTGCCGTAATCGATATCACGGGGCTAATCCCGATTCTTCTCGACCTAAAGGCTAAAAACCAAGTAGTGCATCCTGAAAAAGCGGCTATCCTTTCGCTTGCTCTTTTCATTGGCTTCCTTTTTGGTGGAGAGGCACTACTCCGTTTATTCAGCGTCGATATTCAATCATTTGCCGTAGCGGGAGCTTTGGTTTTGTTTGTTATGGCGGTAGAAATGATATTCGGTGTAGAAATCTTCAAAATAGACGGTCCTTCGGGCGCAACAACCATTGTACCATTGGTATTTCCTCTTATTGCCGGCGCAGGTTCGTTTACAACACTCTTGTCGCTACGTGCCGAATATAACATCTTGAACATCCTTATTGCTATTGTATTGAATATATTGGTGGTATACCTTGTATTAAAGTATCTGGATTTTATCTCAAGACTGATCGGAAAAGGGGGTGCTTACATTCTGAAGAAGTTCTTCGGGATCATCTTGCTTGCCATTGCGGTGAAGTTATTTGCTTCTAACTGGATGGCACTTTTAAATATGGTAGACTAGTTTTGTAAACAACACGAAACGCATTTATAAACCTTACAAGGATCATTTATAAACTAAGTGAAGAGTGAATTGTCAGATGCCGACCTGACGATTCACTCTTCACTTGTTTTAAATCGTCAGGTGCCGACCTGACGATTCCATTCTCATGTACTTTATTTTTGCTGTTCGTTAATTTGCAATCGGAATGTAGTTTTGATTATTCACATCAAGTGCTTTTACTGTTGGTGTAGACTGACTCGACGGAACTCGCTGATCATATACCAAGTCGAGCGTGCGTGTAATGCCTATGTAGTCGACATAACTAAGTTCGATATCAATAGCCGGTCTGTCTTTTTCTTGCAAATCTTGAATGTTAAAAGCAACATAACCAACTCCCCAATTGAGCAAGCCGTCTCCGCAACTATTGTGTTTAAACTCTAAATGGATAGCACCGTCTGGTGTTTTTTTGGGCATCTCAACCAAATTGAGCAAATGTGCTTTATTATCAAACCACATTCCATACTCAATGGTAAGATAGTTGCCACTCACAAAGGCTTGTCGTATCTGAATAGCGTTGCTTCCTACCGCAGCTGTATCAGCAGCATTATAGCGAATCATATTTTTTGTAAGTATCTCTTGTGCGTTCACCAGTAATATATTCCATTGCTTTGGACCGGGTTGGTCTAGAATTCCATACCCTAATAGTACGCGGGCACTATCGCGTTGCGGAAAGAATTGTTGCCATTCGCGTGTCGGTGTCAGGCGAACTCCGTCGTCCGTCACAAAGGCATATTTATCTGCATTTAAATAAGCTGTAACCCATTGCTGGTAGATTGCATCTTCAAAATCGTCGTCACTACTACAAGAGCTACCCAGTAGTACAAAAACGGCACATATATAGAGGTAAAATTTATGTCTCATATTCATTTGTCTATTATAGTATAGTTTGTTTGCGATCTTTTAATCAAAACAAGATGCTGCAAGTATTGTTTCTAAAAATTAAACAAGGAATCTGCTTTTAACACATAAATTTAACGCACAAAAAAAGCAGCATACAGAAACGAATCTCTGCATGCTGCTTATATCATATCAACGTGTTACCGACGGTAACAACGTAGTGATCAATAATTATTGTACCAAACTGGTCCCGGCTTGTTACCCATCTCAAACTCTACAGTTGCGCCGCTCATAATCTGATCGTTTGTGATATACGATTTGTCATATACCTGACCATTTACTTTTACGCCTTGCACGTAGATGTTTTCTTTTGAGAAGTTGTGAGCAATTACTTTAAACTCTTTACCGTTGTCAAGCTTCATCGATACGCTTTCGAACAATGGTGTTCCGATTTCGTAGCGTAGAGCTACCGGATTTACCGGATACATACCCATTGCGCTAAACACATACCATGCCGACATCTGACCACAGTCTTCGTTTCCGCAAATACCATGTGGCGCGTTGCGATACAAGTCGTTCATCACTTGCGCTGCATATTGCTGCGTTTTCCAAGGTTGATTAACGGCGTTGTATAGGTAGATTACGTGGTGACTAGGCTCGTTTCCGTGTGCGTACTGACCAATCATACCTGTAGAGAAGATAGGAAGTTCTTCGTTTTCTTCCGGTACAAGTGTAAACATGCTGTCTAGTTTCGCAGCGAAAGGCTCTTTACCTCCTACCATCTCGATAAGACCTTCAACATCTTGTGGTACATACCACACATATTGCCAACCGTTACTTTCGGTGATGTGTTCTGTATATTCTTTCGGATCGAAGTTTGCAATCCAGTTACCTTTGTCGTCACGAGGCTGCATAAAGCCTGTTTCCTTGTTGTACTGGTTGCGGTAGAATTGCGAACGACGGTAGAAGTCGTTGTAAATGCTGTCTTTGCCCATTGCTTTTGCCATCAATGCAATTGCATAGTCGTCGAAAGCATATTCTAATGTTTTAGAAACAGACTCGCCTTCTTTGTTGTAAGGAACATATCCTAGTTTCTTATACAAACCGATCGATCTGTATTCGTCGATATTTGCTGTGTTTACACATGCTTCTAGCGCTTTCTCTGCATCGAAACCTTTGATTCCTTTCAAGTAAGCTTCAACGATAACTGGTACCGAGTGGTAACCGATCATCATGTCTGTTTCGTTTCCTTGGAAGTTCCATACCGGAAGACGACCCGATTGATCGTAGAATGCAAGGAACGAAAGAACCATATCTTTTACACGCTCAGGGTGCATGTATGTATACAAAGGATGTGCTGCACGGTAAGTATCCCACAATGAGAATGTAGAGTAGTCGATCCAACCATCTGTTTGGTGAATCTTCATGTCTGGTCCGCGGTAACGGCCGTCTACATCCGAGTAAATTGTAGGTGCAAGCATGCTGTGATACAAACCTGTATAGAAGTTTACAAGATCGTCGTGATTAGGACCAACAGCTGTCATTTTAGACAACTCTTTGTTCCACATGCTTTTTGCAGCAGCTCTGTAGCCATCAAAGTCGTTTGTAGTAGCTTCGGCAGCAAGATTTTTCTTTGCACCGTCGATATCTACACCCGAAATAGCTGTGCGTACTACAAGCTGTTCGCCTTCGTTCATGTCGAAATCGAAACGTGCTACATAAGCTGTACCTGTACGACGCTTATCTGCCGGATACAAAATCTCTGTTGTATCCATATTGAATGCCTTGAAAGGCTTCGAGAATTTAGTTACAAAGAATAGGCGTTGATCAGGAGCCCAACCTTCGCTCATGCGATATCCTTGAATCGTAACCGAGTCTACAACCTCAACTTGTGAGTCTTTTGTAAAGTCCCAGTTCATTGCTTTCTTCAAGTTCAAGAATACTGCCGCATCACTTTTTGGGAATGTATAACGTTGAATACCTGTACGCTCTGTTGAAGTAAGCTCTACTTTGATACCGTAGTCTTTTAGGTTTACCCAGTAGTAACCTGGCTCAGCCCCCTCTTCGTCGTGAGAGAATTTTGAATGAATACCTAGGTCTCCTGCTGCTTCTTTGTATGGGAAAGTTACAGGCATAAAAGAAAAATCATACAAATCTCCGGCACCTGTACCCGAAAGGTGTGTATGACTAAACCCTGCAATGGTACTGTCGGGATAGAAATAACCGGCAATGCGATCCCAGCCGCTGATACCGTTATCGGGACTTAATTGCACCATTCCGAAAGGAACAGAAGCTCCGGGGTATGTGTTTCCTGTAAAATCAGTTCCGATAAATGGATTCACATACTGGGTATAGTCAAACTCTTTTACCGGTTCAGATTGCTGACCGCAAGAGCTTAACAATACTACGAGTGTTGATACTGCTACAAAAAATCGTTTCATTCAAAAATTATTTAGTTAGGCTTTTACTTCACAAATCTAATAAAGAAGCAGCTTTGTATCAAGAAGGTTCCTGTTCTTTAGAACACATTTACAATTATTTACACGTATGACGTTTCGTTTTTTTATATCTTTGCAGCGCAATTAAAAAACTATATTAAACCAAGATGAAAAGATTTTTATTCGTTGCACTAATCCTTGTGCTTGGATTTTCAGCTAAAGCACAAAACGTTCAGTTACATTATGACTTCGGTGGCGCGCTTTACGACAAAGACCTTGATGGTCGTCCGCGTTTAACTACAACTGTTGAAATGTTCAAACCAGACAGTTGGGGTAGCACATTTTTCTTTGTTGATATGGACTACAAATCTACAGGAGTAGATGCTGCTTATTGGGAGATTGCCCGCGAACTTAAATTCTGGGATGCTCCATTCTCTGCACACGTTGAATACAACGGTGGTATCAGCCGTCACATGGCAAAAAATGACTTTATTTTTAACAATGCTTATCTTTTAGGTGCTACTTATACATTTAACAATGCGAACTTTAGCAGAGGTTTTTCTGTTACAGCTTCATATAAGTATATCCAAAAACACAGCAGTCCTAACAACTTCCAGCTTACAGGTACATGGTATATGCACATGAAAGAAGGAATGTTTACATTTACAGGATTTGCAGACTGGTGGAGAGAGAAAAATCCACACGGAAATTTCATCTTCCTTACAGAACCTCAAATCTGGTTCAACCTAAACAAACTTAAATGTGTAAACGACAAGTTTAACTTAAGTGTGGGTTCTGAGCTTGAAATGAGTTACAACTTTGCAGGTCGTGATGGCTTCTATGCAATCCCAACATTGGCTGTTAAGTGGTCTTTTGATTGATAAATAACACCAGATAAAAGAGCCTGCTTTATTTCTCGTAAGTAAAGCAGGCTTGTTACGTCAAAACAGATTTATTGTAAAAACATACACTAATAAAAATGCTGCTAGAGAAGCTTCTGGGTTTCAACCCTCAAAAAATGTCGATGAAGACAGAGATATTGGCAGGTATCACAACCTTCCTTACAATGTCTTATATCTTGGCTGTCAATCCCGACATCCTTAGTGCCGCTTCGATGGATAAGGGCGCGGTATTTACCGCTACTGCTTTGTCGTCGGCAATCGCAACTATGCTTATTGCCTTTATGGCAAAACTTCCGTTTGCTCAAGCACCCGGGATGGGACTTAATGCTTTCTTTGCCTATTCGTTGGTTATTGGATTAGGCTACTCTTGGCAAGCTGCTTTGGCAGCTATTTTGGTTGAAGGTTTGCTATTCATTCTGCTTACGTTCTTCAATGTACGTGAAATGATTATCAACACGATTCCGGTCAATCTACGACATGCGATATCGGTTGGTATCGGTATGTTTATTGCATTTATCGGTCTTAAAAATGCCGGTATCATTGCTCCGGACCCAAACACTTTCGTAAAACTTGGCGAGTTCACTCCCGCAGCTATTCTTGCCGTTATCGGTATCGTTCTTTCGGGAGCTATGATTGCAAAAGGAGTTAAAGGTGCTTTGTTTTATTCTATTTTGATCTGTACCGTTATCGGTATCCCTATGGGGGTAACCCAAATGCCAGAAAACTTCTCTCCGGTGTCTATGCCGAGCTCACTTGCTCCTACTTTCTTTCAGTTCGATTTTGCGCCACTTCTTACACTTGATATGGCCATCATCATTTTCTCTCTTATCTTCATGGATATGTTTAATACTGTAGGAACACTGGTAGGTGTGGCTTCAAAAGCTGATTTTGGACAACCAAAAGGTACAATTCCAAAGGCAAAAGAAGTACTTATGGCCGACGCGCTTGGTACTACTGTTGGTGCTTGTCTTGGAACTTCTACCGTTACTACATACGTAGAAAGTGCTGCCGGTATTGCAGAAGGCGGACGCACAGGTTTAACAGCCTTCGTTACAGCTTGTCTCTTTATTGTTGCGCTATTCTTCTCTCCTGTATTCTTGCTTGTGCCAAGTGCTGCCACTACTGGCGCGTTGGTTATGGTAGGGGTATTTATGATGGAGGTTGTAAAGGAGATCGAAATGTCGGACATCACCGAAGCATTTCCTTCATTTATGACTATCCTAATGATGGTACTTACTTATTCGATCGCCGAAGGTATCGTTTTGGGTATGCTATCCTATGTATTTATTAAGATTGCTACAGGACGCTTCAAGGAAATCAGCATTACGATGTATATCCTTGCTGCATTCTTTATTCTTAAATATGTAATCTGATCTTACAGATATATACAAACAAAAAGGTCGCTTCCTAGCAGGGAGCGACCTTTTTTATTTAATCAATGATTTTATTTTCGGATTAGTTATTTACTAAATCCAGACTATCTTCTTCGTGTTCGTCCTCTACCTTTTTCTTCTTTACAAAGAGTGCACTCACTTCGTAAAGCATGTATAATGGTAGAAACACAATAGAAAGTGTGAACGGATCACTCGAAGGTGTAATAAATGCCGCAGCGACCAATAAAGCAACAATCGCATATCTTCTATACTGACTAAAGAAGGATCTGTCGAGCAAGCCTATTTGAGATAGCAACCACGAAACCAAAGGCAACTCAAAAACAATACCCATCACAAACACAAGCATGTAGAAGTTGTTCATGTATGAGTCTAGAGAGATTTGGTTCGAAATAGCTGAGCTCAATTCGTAAGTTGCGAGAAAACGCAAGGTCATCGGAAACACTAATAAGTAACCAACTGTACAACCTACGAAAAACATAAGTGTTCCGAATGTGAACACCCATTTTACGCCTCTCTTCTCGTTGTCATACAAAGCAGGACTAATAAACCTCCAAACTTCGTAAATCAAGATCGGAAGAGCACACGTCTGAACTCCAGTCACTCCGGAGAATATCG
>CAMTPD010000023.1 GCA_947074265.1 uncultured Porphyromonadaceae bacterium | reverse complement strand
GAACCATCGAAAAAAAGTGAGTTGATAGGTCACCTTGCAGCCTTATCTGCAATTATATTCTTTGCATTAAATATTCCAGCTACTGCATACGTATTAAAAGGATGGATCGAACCGGCTGGTTATACATCATGCAGACTACTGGGAGGTGTTTTTACAGCTTGGATTATATCTGCTTTTATAAAGAACACCCCCATTGATTGGAAAAAAGATGGTCTCACCATTTTATTGGGTGGAGTCATTGGTATGGCAATCTTCTTTTACATCTTTAGTGCCGGATTATTTAAGACTTCACCAATCGATGCTTCCATTATCCTTACGCTTTCACCCGTACTGGTTCTAATTATATCTGCAATCGTATTTAAGGAGCAAATAACCAAGCGCAAATCCATCGGTATTGTACTTGCATTAATCGGAGCATTGATGGTTATATTGATGCAACATCAAAACAACACCATTCACGGAGCTTTGATCGGTAATTTACTCATGCTTGCTTCAACAGTAATCTATGCCGTATATCTAATTATATCCCGAGGTGTTTCGTCCAAGTATAACCCGGTAACCTTACTGAGATGGATATTTCTATCGGGACTAATCGCAGCCCTACCTTTTGGGTTCAGTGAGATCATACATTCACCAATGATTACACAGGGTGATCCCAAACCCATATTAGTAATGCTTTTTATTGCATTTTTCCCATCAGCCCTATCTTATATGCTTATCCCGATCGCACTCAAGCGACTTAGCTCTACAATTGTATCCATGTACTCTTACCTGATTCCTGTGATCGCATCCATCGTTTCCATATTATTAGGACAAGCAGTACTTGAATGGTTCGAGCCGGTATCCCTATTACTCATTATTATAGGTGTATACTTTGTCACCATTACCAAAAAGAATAAACAAGCAAAGTAAACCTCTGGGTATTCATCTCAACCTCAATACGGTTTCTCAATCTCAAATCAGTTTCAACTTGATATATTTGATTTATCTTTGCAAAAAACAACAAACTACAATCACCATAAACAAAACCACTATGCGAAGTAGAACGTCAACATACAGCTTCAATAGTCTGATTTCCATCCTGCTTTTCGTTGGGATTATCATGCTTGGTGCATGTACCTCATCACCTAAAAAACAGGAATCAATACCATCTTTTAGTCCATACATAGCCGCATATACCGGAGGGATGGTATCAGCCACATCTCCAATCAAAGTGATACTGGCCAACGATCTTTCGCAAGTAATCATCAACGAAGAAAGTAATCAGAAGCTATTCTCCTTCTCCCCTTCACTCAAAGGAAAAACCATTTGGAGATCGAGTCGTGAAGTCGAATTTATCCCCGACTCAAACGCGCTGAAACCAAATACCGTATACGAAGCAACTTTCGATCTAAGTAAGATCCTGGAAGTAGACAAAACACATGCAGCGTTCAACTTCATGTTTCAAACCATCGAGCAAAACTTTTCATTCACAACAAACCTCTACCAACCCATCGGTAGCAGCAACGAATGGAACTCCATTGCAGGGCAAATCCTCTTGGCCGATAAAGCAAACATTACCGATGTTCGCAAAATGATCTCCATAGATGCCGGCAAGCAAAAGCCAACCGTAATTGTAGCCGGTGATAATTTCGGAACGTCGTTCAACTTCACCATCGACAGCATCCAACGTACCAATCAGCAAGAAGATATCACAATCAAACTCAACGGTGCATCGATCGGAAAAGACAAAAAAGAACAGCAAACCGTTTCAATTCCTGCACTGGGTACATTCAAATTACTCGCCTCGGCCTACAAACCAGATGAAACGCCTTACGTAGAACTCTCTTTCTCAGATCTGCTCGATCCGTCACAAGATCTGAAAGACCTGATCACCATTGCCGGTGTAGGACAAACGATGTATCAAACAGAGAAAAACAGTGTTCGTGTCTACTTCCAAACCATTCCGTACAACCAGGAACTAAACATAACCATTGCAAAAGCCCTGCGCAACAGCAACGGAAAACAACTTCCCGAAGCGGTGCAAACCATCCTCAATGCAGGATCAAACCTTCCACAAGTAGCCCTACTCAACAAAGGGAATATCATGCCCAATAGCGACAACCTTATCCTACCATTTAAGGCGGTAAACCTAAAAGCGGTAGACTTAAGCATCGTGAAAGTATACGAAAACAACATCTTGCGCTTTTTGCAATCGAACAACCTCGAAGGAACGAACGATCTCCGCATGGCTGGTCGCTTGGTATTGCGCAAAGTATTACCACTTACCGGAGATGGTTCGCTTAATCTTACAAACTGGAATGAGTTTTCGGTAGATCTAGCTCCGCTCATCAAGCAAGATCCGGGTGCTATTTACAGAGTCGAACTCACATTTAGAAAAGAATATGCCAACATACCATGTGTTGATAACAACGCAATCCTCAGCGATGGCCTTATCCCGCTCAATGGTGATAACGGTATCACCGAAGAAGATCAAGCATATTGGGATCAGACCTACGGATATTACTCTCCGGTTGTATACAACTGGAACGAATACAGATGGGAAGACCGCAACAACCCCTGTACTCCAACCTATTACATGAATGCAGATCGCTTTGCCGGGTGCAACATTTTATCATCAAATCTCGGAATCTTGGCCGAAGCAGGTGCTAATAATGACTATTTTGTAGTTGTTAATAACTTGTTGACAACCGCTCCCGAGAAGGATGTTAAAGTAGACCTGTACAATTTCCAATTACAACCCATTGGCTCCGGCACAACCGACGAAAACGGATTCGTCAATATTCCTACCAAAGGAATGAAACCGTTCGTTCTTGCAGCACGCAAAGACAAAGAGCGTGGCTATCTCAAACTCGACGACGCTTCGGCACTTTCATTCAGCCGTTTTGATGTAAGTGGAAAAGAAATCACCAAAGGATTGCGCGGATACATCTACACCGAACGCGGCGTATGGCGTCCGGGCGACTCTATATTCCTCAGCTTCATCCTCAACGACAAAGCCAATCCGCTTCCCAAAAATCACCCGGTTGTGTTCGAGATGTACACACCTACAGGCGGATTTTACAAGAAAATGGTAGAAACGACCAACGTAAACGGATTCTATACCTTC
Source organism: uncultured Porphyromonadaceae bacterium (assembly GCA_947074265.1). Taxonomy (GTDB): domain Bacteria; phylum Bacteroidota; class Bacteroidia; order Bacteroidales; family CAMTPD01; genus UBA12018. Next base: position 7,086 of record CAMTPD010000023.1, on the reverse strand, counting down.
AAGGTAGCAACTGAACCAAACGCTCCTACCGGTCGTTGGGAAAGCTATGTAAAAGTAGGTGGAGCCATCTTCTCCAAACCGTTACGCATTGAAGCGATCAAGCCAAATCGCTTAAAGATCAATCTCAATCCGGGCACAGAACTTCTCGAAGCTTCAAAGAAAACGCAACCGATGAGTTTGCAATCATCTTGGTTACTCGGACTTCCGGCATCAGACCTGAAAGCAACCGTAGAGATGAAACTCACAGCCGATGCCAATCCGTTCAAGCAGCACAAAGGATACAACTTCGTAAATCCTACCAGCAATTTTGTTGCGATCAGTCAGCCGCTATTCGAGGGTACACTCAATGCTGAAGGCAACGTACGTTTCGATGCCAAACTACCGGCTATTCCGTCGGCCCCTGGTTTGCTACAAGCATCCTTCATTTCCCGTGTATACGAAGAAGGAGGCGATTTCAGCACCTATGTACAAACCGGCACCTATGCACCTTTTACCTCGTATGCCGGTGTACAGGTACGCAACTTTACCGACAACACTCCACTCGTTACCGACACCAAAAACTACATCGACATCATGACGGTATCCCCACAAGGCAATCCGGTCAGTTCGAATGTAGAAGTCGTTATTTATAAACTCGACTGGCGCTGGTGGTGGGAAAAAGACAACGGTTCGCTTGCCAACTATATGAACAGCGTCAACAAGCAAATCATCCAAAGCCAAACCGTAGCCACACAAAACGGAAAAGCATCCGTTTCCTTCGATATCAAATATCCGAACTGGGGACGCTACTTGGTTTATGTAAAAGACACCAACAGCGGACATGCAACCGCTCAGGTATTCTACATCGACTGGCCGGCATCGCAAGGACAAGCATTCCTTAGCGATCCCGAAGGAGCTACCATGCTTACCTTTACAACAGACAAAGACACCTACAAAGTAGGCGAACAAATAAAAGTAACACTTCCGCAGGCATCTTCGGGACGTGCGTTGGTTACCATCGAAAACGGATCATCTATTTTGCAAAAGCAATGGGTCGCAACCGAAGCCGGAAAACCAACCTTGTTCAACATCGAAGTAACCCCGGAAATGGCTCCTAACGTCTACATCCACGTAACGTTGTTACAGCCACACGGTCAGAAGGTAAATGATTTACCAATCCGATTATACGGTATCAAACCGATTGCAGTAGAGAATCAAAAAACACACCTCGAACCGCAAATCGAAATGGCCGATATGCTCAAACCGCAAAAGCCGTTCAATGTTACCATCAGCGAAAAAACCGGAACCGCAATGACTTACACATTGGCCATTGTCGACGAAGGGCTGCTTGATCTTACCGCCTTCCGCACACCAAATCCATGGACCGAATTTTATACCCGCGAAGCATTGGGCGTACGCACCTGGGACCTTTACAACTACGTAATGGGCGCATACGGTGGCACACTTACGCCACTGCTTTCGGTAGGTGGTGACGAAGAACTTCGCAACACATCCCGCAACAAAGCCAACCGCTTCAAACCGGTCGTTCGCTTTATGGGACCATTCACACTGGCTAAAGGCAAAAAAGCAACACATCAGATCGAACTTCCGGCCTACGTAGGAGCGGTGCGTGTAATGGTAGTTGCCGGAAGTGAAGCCGGAGCCTATGGCAATGCCTCGAAAAGTGTAGAGGTGAAAAACTCAGTAATGACCCTGTCGTCACTGCCACGCATGGTAGCACCGGACGATAATATATACCTGCCGGTCAATCTGTTTGTAACCGACAAAGCCATTTCATCAGCAACGGTAAGCGTCGCTACGTCCAACGGACTTCTTCAGCTAGAAGGTAACGCAACCCAACAAGTAAGCGTGAAAGCACCTGAAGACAAAGTAATCTTCTTCAAGCTCAAAGCCGGAAAGAAAACAGGTGTAGAAACCGTAACCATCACTTCGAAGGCAAACGGAGACACCTTTACGGAAACGATCGAATTGGATGTACGCAATGCGAATTTGCCGGTTACAATCGTCGAAAGCAAAACCATTCCGACATCGGGACAAGCTAGTTTAACTTGGCAATTCCCAGAAGGATCGGATAATGGTAGCGTAAAAGTTGACGTGTCACGCATACCGGGAGTAAACCTTACCGGCCGACTCGCCTATCTGACCAACTATCCGTTTGGTTGTGCCGAGCAGATCATATCGCAGGCATTCCCGCAGCTTTATCTCTCGTCGCTCGTCGCGCTTACCCCCCACAACAAAGAGCAGATCAAGCAAGCGGTACTCGAAGCCATCCGACAAATGAACAGACTACAACTCCCCGATGGAGGCATCCGCTATTGGAGCTCTGCAAATACAGCAAGTGCATGGGTAACATCCTATGCAGGAGCCTTTATGTACGAAGCCAAACAAAAAGGTTACGATGTCAGCAACGACTGGATCACCAAGTGGAAAACCTATCAAAAACAAGCCATCCGTTCGTGGAATGGCAACGATGCGCTCAACCAAGCCTATCGCCTGTACACCATGGCACTTTACAACGAGCCCGAAACCGGAGCGATGAACCGTCTTCGCGAAACCAACCTCGACGAAACGTCGCGCTGGATGTTGGCTTATACCTATGCTCTACTCGGCAAAAATGACATCGCAATGTCTTTGATTGATCCGGCACAGATCAATACCACCCGCAATAGCAGCTTCTCGTCCGACTTCGGTTCGCCGCTACGTGACGAAAGTGTCGCACTGATGACACTCTCTCAATTGGGCCGTATGACCGAAGCACTACCTGTGGCACAACGCATCGCCACTCAGTTGAGCTCCGATCAGGAATACAGCACACAAGCAACCGCTTTCGGACTGATGGCCATGGCACAGTATGCCGAAAAACTAGGCAACGGTATCATACAGTTCGATTGGACAATCGACAAAGCCAAACAACCGGCCGTGCAAACCGTTGTTCCGGTATGGCAAACCAACGTCGAAAAACCAAAAGCATCGGGTACGATCAACATCGAAAGTAAAAGTGAAACGGTACTTTTTGCACAAGTTATCAACACCTATACGCCGCTGTTCGACAAAGCTCCGGCAGTCAACAACGGACTCACCATGAACGTATCCTATCGTTATCAAGACGGCACGGCTGCCAACATCCAATCCATGATGCAAGGCACACCGTTTACGCAAGTGGTTGAGATTACAAACAGCAGTGCTACAACAAACTACACCAATCTTGCGCTTACCAGCGTATTTGCGGCAGGTTGGGAAAATCTCAACACCCGTTTTGCCGGTGTAGATACACCTTCGGGCAATTACACCTACCGAGATATCCGCGACGATCGTGTAAGCACCTTCTTCGACCTCAAAGCCGGAGAAACCAAACGCTTCACAATCCACTTGCAAGCAGCATACGCCGGTACGTTCTACCTTCCGGCTATTCAGTGCGAAGCGATGTATGAAAGCGGAGTTCAGGCACGCAACACCGCAACTGAGATTAGCATTGTACGCGAATGAAACGACTGAAAGACAAAATTTATCAACTATACAAAAAGCCAATAGCCCGGTTCATTACAATCGGGCTATTGGCTTTCCTACTCATATTTCTATTTTTCACCTTACCCCGTACCCTCTTCAACAGGCCTACGGGCACCATTGTATATGCCTCAGACGGCACACTGCTGGGCGCACGCATCGCCAAAGACGGGCAGTGGAGATTTGCCTCTACACCCCGCCTCAACGAAAAATACAAACAAGCCGTAATCGCTTTCGAAGACAACTGGTTCTACTGGCATCCCGGCATCAATCCGGTATCCATAGCCCGTGCCGCTTGGCAAAACATACAAGCTCGCAGGGTAGTAAGCGGAGGAAGTACGCTCACCATGCAAACCATCCGCCTGATGGAGCAGGCCCCGCGCACCCTGCCGCAAAAGATAAAAGAGGTGATCAGGGCATTGCGGCTCGAACTCACCTATAGCAAAGAGGAAATACTGCATTTATATGCCGACAATGCCCCTTTTGGAGGAAACGTGGTGGGCATCGAAGCAGCTTCATGGCGATGGTTCGGTCATCCGTCTGCCACCCTTTCGTGGGGAGAAGCAGCCCTGCTTGCCGTACTGCCCAACTCACCTTCGATGATGCATCCGTGCAAAAACCGAACCGCCCTGCGCAACAAACGCGACCGCCTGCTCAAGCGTATGTACGAGCAAGGAAGCATCAATCGTACCGATTACCTCACCTCGCTCGACGAACCCATACCTGACGAGCCGCGTCCGCTTCCGGATATGGCAGCACACTTGGTGGCCGAAGCCGATCAGCAACACAAAGGTCAGCGCATCGAAACCACCATCAACCGCACCTGGCAAGAACAAGCCGAAAAGAGACTCGAAGCATGGAATGCCGAATTCAGACAAAACGGAATCAATCACATCGCCGCCGTTGTCATCGATCTGGAGTCTAACACCGTTGCCGCCTATTGTGGCAATGTCGGATTTTCGAAACCACAGCCCGGCAATCAGGTCGACGTGGTACGTTCGCCGCGAAGCACAGGCAGTATTCTGAAACCCTTCCTATACTGCGCACGCGTGCAAGAAGGAGAAATCTTGCAACACACACTCATCCCCGATATCCCCATCAGCATTCAAGGATTCGCACCCAAGAATTACAACCGCGGATACGACGGAGCAGTGCCGGCCTCAAATGCGTTGGCACGCTCACTCAATATCCCTGCCGTACTCATGCTACGCGACTACGGGATTCCGAAATTTCGAGATTTGCTTGTAAAGTCAGATTTGAAAACAATCAATAAAAGTGCCGATTACTACGGATTATCCTTGATCTTGGGCGGAGCCGAAGCCACCCTCTGGGATGTTGCGTCGGTCTATGCCGGAATGGCAAAAACACTCAACCGCTACAACGACGAAAACACCTACAATCCGATCGATTGGAACCAACCCGCATACCGTATGGCAGACAGCAAAACAGCTCCTGCACAACATGAAAACAGCAAAACACCTTTACTCTACGATGCAGGAGCCATCTGGCAAACCTTCGAAGTATTGAGTGAAGTAAACCGTCCGGAAGAGATGGACTGGCATTTGATGCCGTCGATCCGAAAGGTTGCGTGGAAAACCGGTACCAGTTATGGCTATCGCGACGCATGGGCAGTTGGTGTTACCCCTCGTTTTGTAGTAGGTGTATGGGTGGGCAACGCTTCGGGCGAAGGCAAAGCCGGACTCACGGGAGCATCTACCGCCGCACCCGTCATGTTCGATTTATTCAACTTCCTACCTGCCACCGGTTGGTTCGATACACCGTTTGAGGCACTCGAAGAAGTACAAATCTGCAAACAAAGCGGTCATCTCAAAGGACGCTTCTGTCTCGATGCCGTAACCACGCTAATCTGTAAAAATGGCGAACGCACCCAACCCTGCCCTTACCACATCAACATTACGGTAAACAGTACTGCTACCGAGCGCGTATTTGCCGATTGCTGCACCGACGGAGACATCGTACAGCGCACATGGTTCGTACTCCCACCTTCGTGGGAATGGTTCTACAAAAACCGCCATCCCGACTACCGCCCCTTGCCCCCACTCAGCGCATCATGCGCAGGCAAAGAAAGCGGACAAGCGATGCAGTTTATCTATCCTACCGGAATATCCGCCATCATCCTGCCCCGTCAGCTCGATGGCAGCGCGGGCAAACTCGTCGTGGAGGTCGCCCATCGCGATCCCGACGCAACCCTATATTGGCATTGGGACAACGACTTTATCGGTACCACCCGCCACTTTCACCAAATGCCCATCCAAGGTAAATCGGGCCGCCATCACCTCGTCATCACCGACAGTCAGGGCGAAACCATCTCACGTTATGTAACCATCAAGTAAAATTTATAACTATCTTAGCAAGACAAACTTAAGAATCTTCTATCATGAAAACGTTGTACAAATGTATCGCTGTAGCTCTACTGGTGTTGGGCTGCACAGCTTGTAGCCAAAAACAAGATCCCAAGCACATCATCGTGGCTTACGTTACCTCCGGCTCTACCGGCATGCCCGATGTAAACACGCTTACTCATATCAATTATGCCTTCGGACATGTCAATGAAACGTTCGACGGTGTCACCATCGACAACCCTGCCCGTCTCAAGGAAATCACAGCATTGAAAAGACAATACCCGGATCTGAAAGTACAACTATCGGTAGGTGGTTGGGGAAGCGGTCGTTTTAGCGAAATGGCTGCCGATCCGGCAAAACGTGCCGCCTTTGCCAAACATTGCGCGCAAGTGTCCGATACGTTCTGCCTCGACGGTATCGATATCGATTGGGAATACCCTTCGTGCGATTGGGCCGGCATTTCTGCGTCACCACAAGACATCGACAACTTCACACTGCTTATGAAAGACTTGCGCGAGGCACTCGGAAAAGATCAATTATTGACATTGGCCACAGTTGCTTCCGGAAAGTACATCGACTTCAAAGCCATCAATCCATACATCGATTTTGCAAACATCATGACTTACGACATGTCTCGTCCACCGCTTCATCACGCACCGCTCTATCCATCAGCAATCAGCAACAACTCGTGCGGGCAAGCACTCGAAGCACACTTGGCTGCGGGCATCCCGGCGCACAAACTCGTTTTGGGAATGCCATTTTACGGAAGAGGCAACGATGCGGTCGGCAACTTTATAGACTACAAAGACATCATTAAGTTGCAAGGTTATCAAGAAGCCTGGAGCGACGAATCGCAAGCACCTTATCTGGCAGATACAGCCGGAGTACTGGTTTGCAGTTTCGACAATCCGCGCTCCATCCGTCTCAAATGTGACTTTATCAAAACCAACAACCTCAAAGGAGCCATGTATTGGCAATACGACGGCGACGATACCCAAGGATCTCTCCGCAATACCATTGCCAAAGAACTCCGATAATCATACACAAAAGGCATACCTCAACAAGCGAATCTCACTGTTTGAAGTATGCCTTTTATCATCGTTATATGTATTTATATTATCTATAATAGTCAATATATATCATCCATATTATAAATAAAACATTCAAACTCGTACACCCCAAAAGAAGTGTTTTTGATTGGAAAGGCGTTTCCTTTCGA
>CAMTPD010000022.1 GCA_947074265.1 uncultured Porphyromonadaceae bacterium | reverse complement strand
AACCAATTTTCATAGTGCAAAAAAAGAAATATTTTGTGTAATGCACAAGGATAGAATATTAAATTTAACCGATCAACATAACTGCTATAGAAAACATGGAGTAAAAACCTAAGATATAACAATAATAAACAAAGACATAAGAATCATAAATCACATTCTTAAAAACAAAACAAAGCCTGAAAGTTAAAACTAGAATTGACAATAATATTACATTCTCAAGACCTAAACGTCAATTGTTTTACAATATATTTACCGAAAATAGATTGTAAACTAAATTGACATCCACCAAAAACTTAAATTAAACACTCATTAGAGATTAATTTTACATCTTTTCAAATAATAGAAACACCCTAAAATAAAAAAAACGGATCGATGTCACCATCAACCCGTTTTAATGAAATATAATTTTAAACTATCTATCATTAATGTCTATGCCCTCGCATCATCGATCTCATTTGATCGCGTCCGCTCGGAGCAGTAGCCCCGCCTTTGAAAATACTAAAGCGATAGATAAAATATACCATGAAATAGCTGCTCAACGTATTGTATTCGGTATCCTGAATCGACTCTGCCGTTACGGAACGAACAATGTTGCTACGTTGCTTCAGGATATCATAAATCTTGACGCGAACGGTTCCATTCTTCTGCTTGAAAAGCTCCTTTGAAACCGAAGCATTCCATAACCATTCATTTTGTTTAAACCCATCGGCATAGCCCGAATTGGTAGCATAGTTGATATCACTTTCGATGCGGATATCCCATGGAAGATAAACGGTTGTTTCGGCCGATCCGTTGTAATTAAACGTACGACGGTCGTTGTTTTCCTGAAACGAGTTGATTACACTCGAATAAGCAACTGAGCCCGCCAATCCGAAATCGAAGTATTTTGAGCGGAAGTTGATCCCGGCACGCTCCGAAAGCGAAAGGTTTTTCGTTGTATTCTCGTCCGCGTTTACATACCCTTTCAAGTTTGAATAGCGGAAGAATGTATGTGAGTTGACAGTAAACTTCTGATTGCGTAGCGGCATATTAAAGATACCTCGCGCATTAGCCCCCCAGTTTCCGTTTACATTCTTATACGTAGTAAGGCGTTTACCTGTTTCGTTGTTGTACGTCGCATAACTCACAATATCGTTTACCGTATAGTCTGCACTGGCAAACAACATAAAGGCCGTCTGTTTTTCGGGCAAGAACTTCTGAAAACGTACGTTCAGTGTATTTACATACTTCGGATCCAAGTCGGGATTACCCACTGTAGTATTCAACGGATTCGAAATATCCTCGATCGGATTCAACTGTGTAAGAGAAGGTTGTTGCACGCGCCCAACATAATCGACACGTAGATTGGTTCGCTTATCGAAGCGATAATTAAACTGTGCAATCGGAGAAACGTTTGTCACGCTACGCGATAACTCGGTAAGCGTACTATCACCAACAAAGTTTCTACTCTTCGTATACGAAGGGTCTACATTGATACCAACCGTGTAGTCAAAGTTTTCGCGTACCGATTTAAAACTAAAACGAATACGTTGGTTGATAAAGTCGTTGGCATAACTCTTGCTATAAGCCGTGTCGAGCATATTATAAATACCATCGGCATCTTTCGAGTAAGTGCTACGAATCGACTCTTGATGACGTTGCGAGAACGAGTAGGTTAATTGCAAGAAATTATTGCGCCCAATCGGCTCTACAAACGAAGCATAAGCTCTATAGTTATAGCTTTTGTTATCGTAACGAAACTCTTGATCAATTGTAGAAATACTATCGGCAAGTAAGAAGTCGGTTTCCGAGTAGTTGGTTCCTCGGTTGTAAGAATCTTCATACCCCCCACTCAACGAGAAACTCAACACGCGTCCCTTGCTATTTAGCTTGCGACTAAAATCAAGAAGAGCATTTATACCGGTCGATTCTCCGCGAGAGTAATAATTAGAATTACCGATATTCACCGTATCCATTAGTCCGCTCAACGTTTCGAAATATCCCGTTTCGTCTTGCACATTCTTGCTATATGTAAAACCCGGGGTAAAGATGATGTTGGTCATCGTATCGGGCTTCCACTCCATACGCAAGTCGAGTCCGAAGTTGTCGGTTTTGTTGTAGTTGTTATTAAGCTCGTTGTAATACGAAGTACTGTCCTTGAGGAAGTTTTGCACGTTACTCTTGCTCTTTGCTTTATTATCAGATTCTGCATAGCGCGTGTTTCCACCCAATGTAAATTTCGGATTAAACTCTTTGCTAAAGTTCAAACCCGCATTGCCCGAACTGGTAATCCCGTTGCCACCGCCAAAGCGCATGCGTCGGCCACCGCCACCCATACCTTGAAACATCGAAGATGCATTGTCGGAGAATCCCATGTTGTTGGTATTGTTGATCCCCCCAATGAAACTCAGCTGATCGCTTTCGACAAAACGGTTCAACATGGCATGTCCTTCGTAGCGATCTTCACTACCATAGCCGGCAAAAGCATTCCCAAACCAGCCTTTCTTCATACCGGGCTTCACCGTCAGATTGATTACGGTTTGTTCTTCACCGTCGTCAAATCCGGTCATCATAGCCATATCTGATTTCTTATCTAATACTTGTACCTTATCTACCATCTTGGCAGGAAGATTCTTTGACGCTACTTTCGGATCATCGGAAAAGAACTCTTTTCCGTCGACAAGCATCTTCTTTACTTCCTTTCCGTTTACGGTGATTTTGCCATCTTTGTCGATTTCGACACCCGGCATCTTTTTCAACATTTCTTCAAGCGCAGACCCTTCGGCCACTTTAAAAGACTCGGCATTATACTCTACCGTATCGTTGCGCACCACTACTTCGGCCGCTTTTCCTACTACCACAGCTTCGGAAAGCAGAATACCTTCGTCAGACATTTCAATCTTACCTACATTTACCGTCGCATTCTTTCCGGTCACAAGTAAGTTCTTGTCTACTGTAGTATAGCCGATATAACTAATTTGAACAATATAAGACCCTGGCTTTACAGCCTTAATTTCGAAGATCCCTTTCTTGCCCGAAGCCGCACCTTTTACATAGCTACTATCTTTGGCATTGAGGAGTCGTACATTGGCCTGCTCTACAGGTTCATTCAATTCTTTATCAATAACAGTACCGGTTATTTCAACACTTTTATTTTGCGCCATAGCCGTTACCGACACCAATAAGAGGATAAACATGAGATGTTTCTTAAATCGATTCATGGTTTAATCTTTCAATTAAGTTTATGAGATAGACTATCCCAGTGCTTGGATGTTTAATGAGCCGCCCTTATTATTAACATTGTTTAAAAAATAAGTTCAAATAAACTGAGAATAGTCTATGTTATGTTCGAATCGTCAGGTGCCGACCTGACGATTCATTCTTCACTTTGATTAAATCGTCAGATGCCGACCTGACGATTCGTTCTTCACTATGTTTAAATTGTTTGATGGGCATCGAACGATTTAAACTCCACTACAATTGAATTCAAACATTATAAAACGTTTGTTCAGTTTCTACATTTACAAATAAGGGAGAACATAGGGATTGAGTTTGGAGAAAAAAGAAGGAGTCTTCCATTACAGAAGACTCCTTTCCTAAATATAATAAATCATTTAGTAGATCTCAACTTCGTCTACAAACAGATACGATGGTCTCTTTTGAGAACCGTCTGGCTCTGGCAAGAACTTCGAACGCTCAACAACCACCTTTGCAAAGCGTGCTTTTTGTTCGTCAAACTTTACTTCGATGTGTTTCAAGCCATTCTTCATCATTCCATCTTGAGCAGGAATGTTGTTTAGTTCGCCTGCAAGTGCAAAATCTTTTCCATCGTTTGATGTATACACCTTTACAGCATTCGGGATCATGATCCAAGAGTTGATCTCTTGAAGTGCACCAACTTTTGCCGTATTAAAGGCTGTCTCTGTTCCGAAATCAATCAAGGCAACCACGTCGTCTTGCTGTGTTCCGATCCATTTACCATCGTTGAATGCTTCTTTTCCTTTGATACCGTCTGTCAGGGTTTCGATACCTTTTGCGTGGTAACCTGTAGAGGTTTTACTTTGTAGTTCTGCATTTTGGAATGCCGATTTACTTACAAAGAAATCTTGACGATACACGCGACCTGCCGGTTGTCCGTCTACAAAACAAAGCGCTCTCACTTGTTCGTTGCCCGAAACAGTGATTGGTGCTGAGTAAAGTGTAGAGGTTACAGTTGGCTCGCTTCCGTCTGTTGTGTAACGGATATCACCTTTAGTTACGGAAGACAACGTTAGTGTCAACGTTTTTGCTCCTTCTGTCGGAACTGCTTCTCCGCGTACAGAGAAGATATGATCTGCATAGTTGTAGCCTAGATTCTTGTAACGTTCTACCATCGGTGTTACACGGGTTACAAACTCGCTATACTTCTTCAACTCCGGTTGTGTCCATGCAACCTCTGCCAATGCCGCAATACGAGGCAATGCCATATATTGCACTTGCGAGAAAGTTGGCATGTATTCGGTCCAGATGTTTCCTTGAACACCTCTGATTAGTTTTGCTTCTTCTGCTGTAAGTTCTGTAGGAACAGGCTCGTAGCTATATACCTTTTCAACATCGGTAAACCCACCAATTGCGATTGGCTCTGCTGCACGATCCATCGACTGATAGAAGTCTAGGTAAACATGTGAATTAGGTGACATGATCACTTCATTGCCATGCTTAGCCGCTTCGATACCGCCATGAACACCTTGCCATGACATTACGGTAGCAGTCTTTGCAAGTCCGCCCTCAAGGATCTCATCCCATCCGATCATCTTCTTGCCGTTGGCATTGATAAATGCCTCCATACGTTTGATCACGTAACTTTGTAGTTCGTATTCGTCTTTAAGCTTGTTGTCGCGAATACGTTTCTGACACTTCGGACACTTCTTCCATGCATCTTTCGGGCATTCGTCGCCTCCGATGTGAATATACTCAGAAGGGAACAAAGCGAACACTTCGGTAAGCACGTCTTGTAGGAACTCAAAAGTACGTTCGCTGCCTGCGCAATATACTTCGGTAGCTACGCCCCACTCTTTACGTACCTCGTAAGGACCTCCCGTACAACCTAGCCATGGATAGGAAGCTAACGCTGCAACACCGTGACCCGGCATTTCAATTTCCGGAATGATGGTTACGAAGCGATCTTGTGCATACTTAACAATGTCTTTTACTTCTTCTTGTGTATAGAATCCGCCATACGGCTTATCATCGTACTCTTTCTTGTCGCTTCCGCTGATGATGGTACCCGAACGCATGCTACCTACTTTGGTAAGCTCCGGATACTTCTTGATCTCGATTCTCCAACCTTGGTCTTCGGTCAAGTGCCAGTGGAAGGTATTTAGTTTGTGCATCGCAAGCATGTCGATGAACGTTTTCACTTCATCTACCGAGAAGATGTGACGACCTACGTCGAGCATAGCACCGCGGTGCGTAAAACGTGGCTCATCTTCGATTGTAGCGCATGCTACAACAAAGGAAGAAGCTTGTTCACCTTTTTCGATCGTTGTAGGAAGCATCTGACGTAACGTTTGCACGGCATAAAATGCAGCACGAGGAGAACCGGCCGTAATCTGCACGCCTCCTTCTTTTACATCCAGCTTGTATGCTTCGGCCGGCATATTGGCATCTGTAGAAATGTTGATACCGTCTTTGCCTACACCTAATTCAATCGGCAAATTACCGCCTAATGATTTTGAAAGCAACAAGTTGATGTAGTTGGCTACACTTCTCATCTCTTCCGTATCGGCACTGATACGAATAGGTGTCGATGATTGAATGGTAAACACTCCTTGAGCAGGAACAACGCTCACCGGCTGCGGCACAATTAAAATATCGGCCGGCTTCTGTTCTGCACAAGAAGAGAAACCTAAAAGAACTGATAATAATACAATATAGCTTTTCTTCATTCTATTAAGTAGTTAGTGTTTTTTGTTTTTATCGTGATTCCGTATCGTCGAAACGATTAGAATTGGTTCAATGCTTTGCGTGCATTGTTTATTTTAGTTGCAGCATCACCACCGGCTGCTCCGTCTACCGTAAACTGAGATACAAGTTTGTCTAATTGTTTTAATTTACCTGTTTGATTCTTAGCGTTGAATTCTTCTTTCAAAATACGCATTTTCTCGTAATCTTGAATTCCTTCGATCATGCGTTCGAAACGAATCGAAGAGCGTCCGTTAGGATAAACCAAGTAGCAATCGCCGGCTGCCCATGTACGGAAACGTGAGTCTTGAAGCGGCTCTTTTGTCCAACTGTTATATGCCCAACGCAAGTATCCGTCGTAGTTGCCCGACATTGCATGCCATCCCAACCATGTAGATTCGGCAGGATCGGAGAATGTGAATGTATTTGGGAAAGATTCGGTACAGCAAGTATACACGGTTGTTTTCTTTCCTGCTTTTTCACGAGCTGCTTTTGTCTCGGCAGGAACGTTGAATGTATATGCCAAACAATAGTCGTATAGGTCGGCTTCGATTTCAGGATGATACCATCCCGCTAGAGAGATCTTGAATTCAGGTTCTACGTCTTTGATGGTTTTGATAGCAGCCTGCATTGCCGGAACCGGTCTTTCGTCCATCGACATCACTGCTATATCGAACCACCCTTTTTCACGCAAGTGCTTCGCAAAGTCGGCAATAAACGGTTTCCAGTATGCTTCGTATTCAGGTGTTCCTACCTTCGTATCGATGTATTGCAAACTGTTGGTTGCTTGATCGAAGTATTGGAACGAAAGTTTCCATGGAATCAACGAATAGCAATTGATTTGCTTGTCGATACCCAACGACATCATGTATTCTACCCATTTATCAAAGATTGCATAGTCGAATGCCCATGTACCGTCGAGCTTCTTGGTACGCGTTACCATCGTTTCGAAGAAATCTTCCGTTTGTCCGCCCCAAGCTTTGTGAAGCAAGGTTGTTGTAATTACTTTCTGTCCTGCGTTTGCTAGCATTTGCATCGTTGGACGCATTGCTTCGAAGTGCGCTTCGCTCCACAATGGAACATCATTATAGCGTGCTTCCGAGAATGGATTTTGCCACAAATCTAAATGGAATGCCCAGTCACTTGGCGCAGGCAATGTTCTGTTTAGCACTTTTACATCCAATGCCAACGTTACATCGCCGGTTTCTTTACTCGAGAACGTTACATTTCCTTTGTAGTTGCCTGGTTTTACATCGGCAGGAACCCAAACATTTACCCATACCGGCTGCGTAGTACGCTGTGCAATATCTCTTACTTTAACTACGTCGATGATATCTGCTACAAGCGAAGAGTCGAACTGTGTAGGATCGGGACGATGTCCGCAACCTCCGCCTCCGTTGTTCAACTGATCGGTCATTACGTAACGAACAAAATCAGTCTTTATCGCATTTGCAGGAATGATAGATCCCGAAGGGCCGCGAAGGTCTGAAGCCTTCACAGTCATGTCTTCAATATTCTTTCCGGTCCAAACCAAGGCTTGCGCATTTACACGTTCGCCTCTCCAAGCAGTTAAGCTCATCGACTTCGACTGCTTTACCTGAGGTACGTTTGTTTTGCTATAACGTACATCGGTAGATGCCCAACTGATATCTACTTTGTTTCCAAGTTTATCCCAAGCAGCATTGTCAATAGGCTTAGTATCTGTCAATTCTTGGAAATCTGCAAGCGGACATTTCGCTTGTTCTTGTGCCGTTAGCACCGATGCAGAAAGCATTAGTCCGAAAAGAAATTTAAATTTCATGATATCTATACTTTAAGTTTTTCGATAGGAGATTCTTATTAATAAATCGAATATACAACTTATTAACCATTCGTTGTGCAAAGATAGTTAATACAACACATGCGAATCAAGAGCTAAACTTGATTAATAAGACATTAAGCTGCATGCTTAACAACATATATTAATGGTTCATTATTTGCCTTATCCTATTTGTAATATCGCTTGAATAATTAGATCACAATACAATAACCTCGAATTTTAACGAATACTAAGAACAAAGAATTCCGGCTTGTAATATTCTCTTATATTGAGTAACTTGCGGCCAATTTTTGCAATTACTCTTAATCATTTAAACCTCTATAAACGAATGAGCGATTTCTTTCGGGTACTCAAAGAGTATGTACCTCCTTATAAAAAATACTTAGCATTGAGTATTTTCATGAATGTATTGACCGCATTCTTAAGTCTTGCAGGTTATGCTACCATTATCCCTATCCTCAATATCTTGTTTAAGATTGATCAACAAACTTATACGTACCAACCTTGGAGTTTTGATCTTTCTCAAAGTTCGTGGAGTGAAGTAAAGAATGTTCTGGAAAACAATTTTCAAGCATTTGTTTCGGAAGCTACAGCTAGCCTTGGCCCTTCTACAATATTGCTTTGTTTTGGCATTTTCCTTATTATCATGGTATTCCTTAAAGTTGGAACTTCTTACCTTGGTGGTTACTTCTTAATTCCAATACGTACCGGTATCGTTCGCGACATTCGTATCAGAATCAATAAAAAAATATTAGAACTCCCTCTTGGTTTCTTCTCTGAAGAGCGCAAAGGGGATATTATGGCGCGTATCTCAGGTGACGTAAACGAGGTGGAAAACTCAATCATGAGCTCACTGGATATGTTACTAAAGAATCCGCTCTTAATTATCATCTACCTGATTGGTATGATTGTGATCAGCTGGAAACTTACAATATTCGTATTGATCTTGCTTCCGATATCTGGTTATATCATGGGAAAAGTTGGTAAGAAGCTGAAGAAACGTTCTATTCAAGGGCAAAATGAATGGGGTGAACTCATGTCTCAGATAGAAGAAACGCTGAGTGGATTGCGTATCATCAAGGCTTTCAATGCAGAGCACAAAATAGAGAGTCGATTTGCTAAAACAAACGAACAGTTTAAACGAACTACAACTCGTATTTTCCGACGTCAACAACTTGCTCACCCAATGAGCGAATTCTTAGGAACCATTACAATCGTTATCGTTTTGTGGTATGGTGGTTCGCTAATCATCAACAATGACAATAGCATTGATGCCTCGGTATTTATTTACTACCTCGTGATTTTCTTCAATTTGATTGAGCCGGCAAAGCAACTTTCTAAGTCTGTTTATTCGATCCAAAAAGGACTTGCATCGATTGAGCGTATCGACAAAATATTATTGGCCGAGTCAAATATTTCAGATCCTGCTCAACCAAAACAGATTGCATTTCATGACAAAATAGAGTACCGCGATATCTGGTTCAAATATAAAAATGATTGGATCATTAAAGGGGTTAACCTGACTATTCCGAAAGGGAAAACAGTGGCTTTGGTTGGACAATCGGGTTCCGGAAAGTCTACAATGGTAGATCTTCTTCCTCGATTCTACGATATCAACCAGGGAGTAATCTCTATTGACAATGTCGACATCAAAGATGCAACCTTACACGATCTTCGCTCTTTGATGGGGAATGTGAATCAAGAGGCGATCTTGTTTAACGATTCGTTTTACAACAACATAACTTTTGGAGTAGAGAGTGCTAGCATGGAGCAAGTGATCGAAGCTGCTAAAATCGCAAATGCTCATGAATTTATCATGGCAACAGATCAAGGTTATGATTCGAATATCGGAGACCGTGGAGGCAAACTTTCGGGTGGTCAAAGACAACGTATTAGTATTGCTCGTGCAATCTTGAAAAATCCTGCAATCTTGATTTTGGATGAAGCAACTTCTGCTTTAGATACCGAATCGGAACGCTTGGTACAAGAAGCATTGGAAAATTTGATGCGCAACAGAACTACCATTGTTATTGCACACCGTTTGTCAACAATCAGAAGTGCAGATGAAATTTGTGTAATGCACGAAGGACATATTGTAGAGCGTGGTAAACATGAAGACTTGATAGAACTTGATGGTTATTATAAGAAACTGGTCGATATGCAGCAGTTTTAAACTAAAAAACCGGGAACAGACAATGCTTTGTTCCCGGTTTTTTTATGCTTGCTTCTCTCCTGCTTCTTGTTGTTTATCTTCAGCAATATCAGGCGAATTATATTTCTTCCCTTTATGCTTCAACACCTTCGCATCCACATAAAAGATGATCTCTTCGGCTATGTTTGTACAATGATCACCAAAGCGCTCAAGCTTACGAATTACACCTACTAAATAAAGGGCTGTAAGTCCTAACGATGGATCCTCCTGAATATAATTGTTTAATATCTCAATAGAGCTGATATTGATTTCATCTACGATGTTAT